>NZ_JBYCKU010000030.1:0-141319 GCF_057473545.1 Acidithiobacillus sp. TH-A67 | reverse complement strand
GAGAACTCGCTGCTTGGGTGGGGTTGGTACCCCGACAATCGAGTTCTGGGGGGAAGACCCGGTTGGGAAGGATCACCAAAAATGGAGATAGCTATCTTCGTACCCTGTCTGTACAGGGAGCGATGGCTGTCATCCACCATATGGGTGACAAAGAGGGTCCACGCTTTGAATGGATTCGCGCGTTGGTGGCACGACGCGGCATCCAAAAGGCGGCTGTCGCCCTCGCTGCAAAAACGGTACGCACGGCCTGGGTGCTGATGGCTCGTGGTGAGAGCGATCGAATGGCCGTAGCCGTGTAATAGAGAACAAGTGGTTGTAGGAAAGAGGAGGTCAACAGTTTCTCGATTTGCTTGATGACGAATGATGGCGGATAGGTCGGACCGGCACCAACTGAACCTGAATACACCAGAGGCTGTTTGAAGCCGTGAATCTGATGAGGAGTCGGTGCGCCGATAGTCCATCGGGGCCAGGGCGGCACGCCCATAAACAGGCCGAATACATGTTTGCAGTCGAACCAAACCTACATCTACGGCATCGTGCAAAACCGGGGACGTTCATACATGGTGTATGAGCATTTGCTGACATGATTCAGGCGGCGTCCTGTTGGGGATTCTGCGGGGTTTCGTTGGCAGGTATCCCATCGACAGATATCACCCCGGCAAAGAGCTCGCGCAGTCTTTCCGGATGCTGAATTCCCCGCCAGTGCTTCTCAACCTGCTGGATGAGCTTGAAGCTCAGGCCAAGGAAGCTGTTGCGCGAGACGCAGTTCATGGTACGGCTGCTTCGCTGACGCACTGTTGCGAAGATGGACTCAATGGCATTACTGCTGCGGATATGCCGCCAGTGCTCTACCGGGGACTACTCGCCCTCGCTTCGCTCTCCAAGCGAGCAGCGAATTTAATTTGGCAGCTCACATGTTCCTGAATAGTTCTGATACCTCGTCAAATAATTCTGGACGTTCGCTTAGCGCAAAATCGACATATGCTTCTCGTATTTTTATGGAATCAGATTTCAACACATTGCCACAGAAAAGATTAAACAAATATTTTCCCTGAAACTCTGTAATCCAACTTCCATCGTTTATCATTTCTCTAAGCCGACTCTCTTCTTTTCCAAGCCATGCATGTAGCGCCTCATTAGAAAGAGAAGATAACAAGTCATCTCGCCCAAGCGCGATCGACTGAACAATCTCTGAACGCACGATTTCAACGCTTTTTTTGACTATATCTTTCACTTTTGGAACTGGAATTAAATAATTAAATTCCAAATATTCTTTAGCATTCTGATAAAGGTTAAATGGCAATGACTTTTGAGCAATTTCTAATAACTTCTCTGATATAAAATCTGCGGTTAGACGGTCTTTTCCATTAGCTATGTATAACCTTTCGGCCACTAAAGAAAGGTGGTTAGAATCTAAGAAATAGTTTTCTAAGTGCCTTCTTTTTAGACACTTAATTCGCCCATTAGCTTCTAGTATCTGCACCTGATCTGTGCTCAAACCATCTCGATCTCGGATCATATAAAGATCAATACCAAATATAGAATTTCTAATTTGTGATTCGATATTGTTTAGCGCTAAAATGTTAAGTACAGACCCTGATGGGATTACCCTGATATCACCATCCACCCTCTGAGCAATTTTCTGATAGGTAAGCCGATCAATGCTAGAATTCTTTCCCTCAACGAAAACTAGTTTCTTCCCAACCGCGAATAAGCCAAGATTCTGACCGATGAGGTCTGCCACATCCTGATGCTCGTGTCCTAGCTCGCTAAGTTTATGAGCCTGGTTATGACCATCCGCATTTTGGTCAATAAAGTATACATCCCCTGTTGAATAATATGTAGATATCAGATCAGACGAGTGAGTCAAAAAAATAAATTGATTTGTATGATCACCGATACTTTTAAGGGCTTCAATTAGTTTGAAAGCAAGAGTTGGGTGTAAATGCAATTCCGGCTCATCGACAATGATTACTGAGTGCCTAATTTCTTTCCTGGCCACATCAAATAGGACCTTTATTATTTCCTGCTCTCCCGAACTAAGAGAATTGAATGCAAGCGTTTGCCCAGACTCGTCACAGTAATTGAATTGCTTTGGTTTTGCAGGGTCGATTGGGAGAAGAGTTTTGCCTGGCAAGATATGCGCAAATATTTGCTGATATTTTTGAAGAGGATCTGGGTATTTCTCCAATATCTGAGCTCCACATAATTCTGGGTTCTCCTTGATAATATCGGCTAGTTTCTTATCTCTAGCGGCAGATTTCTGATGAATATAATTCATAAAGTCCTGCCATCTGCTAGCGAAGGTATTGAAGTAAAAATTACCTGCGGATTCAGCGTCGTCAGGATCACCACCAAGCCAGTTGACTTGAGTAAAACTGAGAGTCTGAATACTACGATCTGAGTCGATCTGGACAAGTGAACCAACGTATCGGCCTGCTCCATACTTACGGCTATTGATATAGTTCTTAAGGACTTGATTTTGCTGTCCTTGAATGACCGAAATGGAATCTCCGTTAAAATAGTGCGGATCTTTTTCCTCCTCACGTGTTGCAATAATTGTCATGTCCATTTGAGGGGTACCTTGCAATGTTTGCACGATCGCTTGCTTGAGACGTGTTTTCCCCGAGCCGTTAGCACCTGCGATGATGACTGTGTCTCCAAGGTTGCTTAGCGAAAGCAACTTGAGCGGCTTGTGGTCGCGAAGTGTGATTGATCTAATCTTCATTGTTTCTTTCCATTAAAATCCTGCGTATTAGTGAGAATCTTTGTGATTGCAATGTATTATGTCTGTTGACTGATTACCCTGTCTCAGGGTAGGTTGGAATGACCGCTCCCGCTGCGGACCTGACCTTCACGCGCCACTCAGCGAGCTAAGATTAACCATACATGGCATGTATGGAACGAGAAAACCCTGCTAGGAGCGAGAGGATTTCCCAATCTGCGCTCTGTTGCATCTAATACAGCGCGTGCTGTATCGTCGCCCAGAGCCCCGGCAGATGACTCAGCATCATGTGGGGCTTCAGGATCGTCACCACCACCAGGCTGCCCAGGCCGAAGAGCAACGGAACCCCAAGCGTCAGAAGGAGCAGGATCGCTCCCCAACGGAGAAACGTCGGACGCGAATGGGGGTTGGCGAGGCCATGGATGACCTGCCAAATGAGGACAAAGGGAAGCGCAATCACCGCCTTGAAGCCTTCCGCATCGACCTCAGAATACGGCTTTTTACCATAATCAGGATTTGGCTTTTTCACCCACTGTAACTGCCCGTCCACAGACTCCAGCGAGTCAACATAGTGAGATGTGGTGTCCATACGTGGTAGCCTCGCTTTCGTATCGCTCATTTTTTAAGGTATAGATCAAGCCCAATAAAAGGGCAAGGGGCCAAGAAAGCCTTGTTCAATCTTGTCCATGCCCAGTTTGAATGGCATTCACACCGACATCGGTCGGTTTTCCTCCGACAATCTGCTCTTCCACGTGCGCAATACCTCTTTTCTCCGCATACCCCATTACCCTCTCGCCCAAGCTCTTCTTGGGCTGTTGCTGCACCTCCTTGATGGCCTTCACTACGTCATCCAGCGTGGCAGGCTTGGACGCGGGAGATCCGTTATCCGCAGACGCGCTCGAAGCCGGAGCCCCGTTATCCGCTGGTGCCTGCTCACCAGCGGGTGAAGATTCTGCGGCAGGCGCAGTGGCCGAATCTGGACCTTTGGGCGCAGCATCGTGGTCCCCAGAAGCGGTTCTATCAGAACTACGCCCAGCATTCGCAGAAGTATTGTCGGCAGACGCACCCGTCGGTGCGGCGGTGCCTGTCGCAGGAGCCGCGCTATCCGTTTTTACCTGGGCAGTAGAACCCGCAATGCCATCATTGCCAGGAGCCTGCTCACCGGCTGACGATGTGTCCTGTTCCGCAGAGGGTGCCTCGCCAGAACCTTGCGCGGCAACGGTATGGTTCCCGCCCGAGTTGCCGGAGTCGGGCTGTGCCGATTTCGGCCCCTCCTCTTGCGGCTTCCTGAACTTGGGCAGATCCTCCAGCTTCGGAGCCGGGGCGCCGTAGTCGGTCGGACCGTCTTTGGCAGCACAGCCAGGACTGCCAAGGCTCTTCACCAGATCCGCAGGAACCGGTACTCCATCGGAGATCCCTGCCGCACTGCCGAGCATGCCTGCATCGCCTCCAGCTCCGCCCAGGCCGCTGCCCGCCGCAGCACTCAGCGACCCGGCTCCGCTGCCAGTGCCACCGGCACCCGCCGCAGCACCCAAAGATCCGGCACCCATTCCTCCAGCAGCACCGGACAGGGCCGCACCACCGGCGACAAGCCCAGCACCGGCCAGAACCGTTCCGGCACCGATCCCCGCCCCCTCCTTGGCGAGTTCTCCACCCGAGAAGCTGGACTTGCCGGACAAGAGCGAATTGGCAATGGAAGAGGCCTTTTTCGGCAGAAGCGCGATAACGGCACCCAGGATAAGCACCGTAAAGCCCATCTGCAGGGGATTCGCGACATTCTCCATTTCCGTCGTCATCAGGGGGACAATGGAATAGGTCACCAGGTAAGCCAGTGCCGTCAGAATGAAGAGCCGGACACCGACATTGATGGCGTAGTCGAAATAACTGCCCACATACTTGGCCGTCCAGCGCAGGCCGCCACCGGCCAGCATGATGACACCCAGGGCAATGACGAGATAGCTCTCGATCTGCACCATCAGGAACTCCAGGGCCATGATGAGCACGCCAATCCCGGCCAGCAACCCGATGATGGCGCTGATCAGCAATTCTAAAATCAGCGAGACTGGGTTGGATGCAGCGACCAGGTTCACAAAAGCCCCGAGCGCACCGCTCAGATTCCCCGAAAAGAGATCACCAAAAAAGGAACCGGCATTGTGTTTTGCCGCCGCCAAAGGAGCGAACGCCACTCCGAGAAAGGTTTGCAGGGCTTCCGTGGCAATGCGCGAGGGGGTTACCGCCGTCACGCCCAAAGCGTGGGCGCCACCCGCCAGCCCGTTGATGATGGCCGGAATCCAGGTGCCGGAATTGTCCAGCACCGTCAGGAAGAACCCGAGCGTCACCACCTTCTTGATGATCGAGGCAAACAGATCCTCGTGGCCGCGCCGGTTGAGGATGTGGTTCAGGAACAGTACCGAAAACTCCACCGCAGCCAGCGCGTAAAACAGGTCCGTCGCCGCCGTCTGCATGATGCTCTGCCAGGGCAAAATTTTCCCCTGGAGCGCACTCTGTACCTGACCCATGTCCCCCGTCCCCGCCGCAAAAGCCAGCGTCGGCACCAGGGACAGAACCAGTCCGGTCAAACACGGGCGGAGTTTTCTGTGCATGTTACGCCTCCATCACGGCAGAAGGTTCAGGTTGTTCGTGCCGCCACCAAAAAGGGCCTCCGCCGCGTTCACGCGAGCCGCCGTCTGGCAGTTCTTCTTCGCATTACCAGAGAGCGTGTCGGCCTTCTTGCAGCGCGCCAGTTCCCGTCGCAACGCGGCCTTGTGCGTCTCATAGTAGTGCGCGGTGTAGGCAGGCTGATTGCTGCATCCTGCCAGGGCCAATACCGCAAGTGCCATCAACATGTTTGCTTTCATGACGTTCCTCTCGGTCAGGGCAGGAGATTCGGGGTGTTCGTGCCGGGGGCAAACAGACCATCGGCAACCAACTTCCCGGTGGCGTTGGCCTGGGCCTTCTGCTGCTTCTCGTAGGCGATCTGCGCGCGCTCACCGTTCTCGGTGATCGTCGCCAGTTGCTGGATCGCCTTGGTGGTGACGTTGGCAGCGGCTACCGCCGCACCGGCCACCTGTGCCCGGCCCTGGGCGGTCGCTGCCTCCTGCTGGATCGTCTGCATGGATTGATCCTCCGTGGCGAAGTCCTGAGCGGAGAGCCCGAACGACTCCAGGGTGTCCTGCATGACCGTGTTCGTGGAGTTGTTCCAGTTCGCGTAGTTCTGCGACAGGTTCTGGATGGACGCTCCCGCGCCCTGATATTCCTGCGCAAGCTCGGCGCCAATGTTCTGGCCCGCGTAGCCCAGCGCCTGCGCCTGGTCATAAATGCCTTCCAGTTTGTTGATGCTGCCCACCAGCGGATTCCAGATCTGGTTGAACATGGAGATGGGCATGGTCAGCGTGTTCTGCACCATGTTCTGGTAACGCTGGATCATGTTTGCGTACTGCTCAATCTGGGTGCTCACCTCTTCGGCCTGTTTCGCGAGTTGCTGTACCTCGGTGCCTTCCTGAACAATCTGCTCGGGGAGCGTGGCCCCACCCGTTACAGCCCCCCCAGCAAAGGCCATGGGACTGGACAGCAACAACGCCAGTACCAGAGGAAGTCCGCCTTTCCGTCGCGTGTGTTTCATGAAAAATCCCCCCGATATCCTTACTGGGTATAGACCCCGGAGTCCCGAGATACCCGTTAGCACAGGTTCGCCAGGGTGCCCGCCCATTCGTGACGGTGGCGCGGCAACTTTTCCTGGAGCCAGGCCACCGTCCAGCGGTTACCGTGCTGGGCCTTGAGTTCCGCCACCCGCTTCACTTCACGGGGATCGGATACGCCGCAGAAGGCGAGGGTAACCGGCCCCATGGCGAGTTGAATCCTGCGGCTTCCCTCGGGCGAGGACAGGTAGTAGTCCTGCTTGGGCGTGGACTGTGCCAGCAGCTCGATTTGCCGGTCGTTCAGGCCCATGTCCACATACAGGGGGCGCAAGTCCTGGCTGACCGCCATACGGTTTGGCAGATAAATCTTGGTGGGGCACGACTCCTTGATCACCGGCAACAACGGATTCCCATGAAGATCCGCCAGAGACTGCGTGGCAAAAACTACCGCGGCGTTCTTCTTCCGCAGCTCCTTGAGCCATTGCCGGAGCTTGGCGAGGAACAGTTCATCATCGAGGAAGGTCCAGGCCTCATCGAGCAGGATCAGGGTGGGCTTGCCATCCAGCATCCGTTCGATGCGATGGAAGATGTACATGAGCACGGGGACCGTCACCTTCTTCATGGCTGGATTGCCATTCATCAGGTGCCCCAGCTCGAACGTCGTCATGGTCACGTCCGTGAAGGACAGCCCATCCGACTCTGCATCGAGCAGGGCTCCGGTCTGCCCCTGAATCGTATAGAACGACAGGGCCTCCTTGATCTCCGACAACTGCACGGCCTGCACGAAGTTGGTCAACGATCGGCCTTCCCCACGAGCGAGGCCATGAATGGCATCGCGGATGGCCGAACGCTCGGCGGCACCAACCATCATCCCCTGCAACACACAAAGCCCCTCGATCCAATCCGCCGCAAAAGCGGCCTCGGCGGGTTCGTGTACATTCTGTAAGGGCGCAAACGAGAGGTCACACAAAGGGCCGCCCAGGTCATAATGCTGCCCATTCATCGCTTCGGTGAGCGCGTAGACCGACATGCCCTTGTCAAAGGAGAGCACCCGCGCGTCCTGGTACCGCTGCCATTGCGCCGCCAGCAGAGCCAGGAAGGTGGACTTGCCCGCCCCTGTTGGGCCACCGACCAGCGCGTGTCCCAGATCCCCGACGTGGAGATTCAGCCGGAAAGGGGTTGCACCCGTGGTGGCCGCGTAGAGCAGCGGTGGCGATTTGTCTCCGTTCGCCATCGTCATGAGCGGACTTGGGCAACGCGCCTCTCCCGCCCAGATTTCCGTTTTGGGCACAAAATCGGCCACGTTCATACTGTGCATGAGGGGGCGGCGGATGTTTTCGTACAGGTGGCCGGGCAGGCTCCCCAGAAAGGCCTCCACCGTATTGGTCGTCTCCAGATGGGCGATGTAACCACGGTTGTTCAGGAAGGTCCGTACCGCCTTGATCCACTCCGCCAGGACCTTCTCGTCCCGAGCGCGCAGCACGATGGTCAGACTGAAATTGCCGAATTTGACGGCTCCCTCGTTGGCTTCCGTGATCGCCTGCTTGGCATCAAAGGCGAGATTGGTCACGTTTTCGTCGGCAGACAACACCGACTCGCCCTGGCCCGCGAACTTCTGCAATGCCAGGCTTTTCAGATTCTCCCGGGAACCAAACCATCTATCCCGAAGTTTTGCCATATCCGCCACGGCATCCGCCTGGTCCAGCGGCAGGAAGCGGATCGTGTAGCGCAAGGGAAAGGGCAGGCTGTGCAGATGCTCCAGCATTTCGGGGTACGTGGTGTTGGGAAATCCCAAAGCCGTGATGACCCGGATCTCCTCATCGTCTATCGACGGCTCCAGGCCCCCGACAAAATCGTGGTGCCCCAGCACCGCATCCAGATAGGCGGGAATCGTCGGGGCATGGATTGTCTTTCGCGCCCCAGTCAGGCATTCGTGGATATGCGTCAGCAGCCCGTCGGCATCGAGGGCGCGCACCCGATAGCGGGAGCGGAACAGGCCCAGCATCACTTCCAGCATTTGCTTGTACCGCGCGAGAATATCCCGGAAAGCATCTGCCTTCGCGCGCCCAGCGCCTTTCCTTTCGCCCTTCTGCACCAGGGCCTGTGTAACCGCGACTTCGGCGTCCACGGGAGTCCGCCAGGCAATCGTGCAGTAGTAGCGGGACACGAAGTGATGGCCCTCCTGCCCGTATTGCGCGGCCCGCTCCATGTCGATCAGGCGGGAAACCGGATCCCGGAAAGCGCACTCGGCCATGTCGATGTAGCCACCCGCAGGCTCACGAATGGCGGTCACATGCACGCCCCAATCCGTGCCCATGCGCGAAAGTGCGTTGTTCCAGAGTGCCGACAGGCTCTCCAGGTCAGCAACCCCCATACTCTCCAGATCGGGGCCGTCATAGCGGAACCCCGCCAGAAAGCTCCCGTCCTTCTGCAAGGCAATCGCCATGGAGCCTGCACCGCTTTCCCATTCATCGACGAGGAAGGCGATGTTCAGCAAGTCCGGGAGTCCGATCGCCTTGTCGCGGTATTGCCGTAGGTTGAGCATGTTCTGTCTCCGCTATACCCTGTTATTGAAAAAATGGCGTCAGCCTTTCTTGCCCAGCACCTTCGCCAGCAAGGACAGCACCCCGCCAGAGGCCGCAGATTGGGTCTGCTCTTTCGGGGCCTTGTACTTCACCGGCGCATACGCGGTTGCCCCCGCCGAATAAAACGCCTGCTGTCCCCAGTGCCTGCGCACGACGCCCAGCGATTGCGGGTCCCGCTTCGCCATTGAGCGCAGGAAAGACTGTCCCACGCCCCCTACCAGGAGGCTTATGGGAATCAGCCAGAGCGAAAAAAGGATGGGGGCGGCAATGCACACGAACCACAAGGCAAAAACCGCATCCCGTTCGCCCCCCGCAACCAGCAGGGGACGAACGAGAGACTGGTGCAATGGCACCCTGCGCGTATGCTCGGACATCTCACAGCCCGATCAGGTGAACCGCATGACCGGCCACCAGGGACAGGGGGCCGCCATGCCCCATGGTCGCGCCGCCCGTTAGACTCTGGGCGAGCGGTTTGGCATTTGCCAGGACAATTCCGCCTACGGTAGCGCCCAAACCGATCATCATGGCCTTCTTGTGTTCACCGCCATGCCACCAGACCAGACCCGTTCCAACGAGGCCGGCCGCCGTGACGAGGCCGCCAAAGTCCTGTACACCAGTCAGCACCGTGTTCAACCGACTGGAAATCGGGCTGAACACTCCACCGCTGGTGGAGGCAAGGGCTATAGCCGGAGCAAGTGCGAGCACCAGTCCGCCCAGGGTCTTCTGGATTCCTTCCTTCAGTTTCCACTTCTTCATGTCGATGCTCCCATGGCAATGATCCGACGGGAGGGTATAGACCGGGGGGTTGTGGTATAACATGATGGGATAGAGAAGCAGGGCCGCTCTTCCCTTCCATTGATGCTTACAATTCCTTCACCTCATAAATCGCCGTAATCCGCCGCCCAGCCGGGTGCTCAGGGTCTCGGGCGATCTGGATCACCACGTCCACAGCCTCCCGAATCAGGCTCTGCTGCGATGGCACCCCCGCCTCCTGGCAGAGTTGGTCGAGCCGCAACAAGGCCGCTTCGGGGTGATTTGCGTGCAGTGTGGCAATACCTCCGGGGTGGCCAGTGTTCCAAGCCTTGAGCAGCGCGAGCGCCGCCTTGTCCCGCACCTCGCCCACGAGTATCCGGTCGGGTCGATAACGCAGCGTCAGTTTGAGCAATCGGGTCATGTCGATGCCGGCATCGTCGTCCGTCAGGAACTGCACGACGTTGGGGGCGGAGCATTGCAACTCGCGAGTGTCCTCGATGACGACAATCCGCTGATCCGCCCCAGAGGCTTTGGAAATCACATCAATCAGGGCATTGGACAAGGTGGTTTTACCGCTGCCCGGCCGCCGCTGACCAGAATGTTCTTCCGCTCTCGCAGAGCACACTCCAGGAAGTCTCTCTGTGCTTCTGTGATTATTCCCCGCTCCACATACTGGTCCAGCGTGAACACAGAGCGGGCGGGCAGACGAATGGAAAACGAAGCGCCCTCCACCAGCGGTGGAATGGCACCGGCGAATCGGCTGCGCAGAAACTCCGTGGGCATGGCCCCCTCCACGATGGGCTTGTTCCGGCTCACCGTGGTATGGAGGAAGTCGGCCATGAGTCCGAGCACCTCCTGCACAGAATAGGGGTCGATCCGCGCAAATTTCGTCATCCCCTCTCCCAGGCGCTCGACATAGACCTCGCCGTCCGGGTTCGCCATGATCTCCACCACCGTTGGGTCATCGAACAGCGCGACGATGGACTTGCCCAGATACCGCCGCATCTGCTCGATGCGCCGGGAATGGGCCTCCCGCTCTTTCAGGTCGTAGTCGATACTCATGGCGTATCCCCTTCCGCATCGTCCTGGACCGGTTCAATCCGGTGCTGAATGAGCTTGGCGATTTTCCGCAGGGCTATTGGGCGCTTGCCGTCGTAAGCTGCCCCGATCTGCTGGATGTACCGCTCATACCGGGACAACGCCGAGGCCTGGGTAGCCTCCCTTTCCGTTCCAGGCTCCGGCAGGTGAACCAGCATCAGCTTGACGAACACGTCCAGCATGGCTCCGACCATATCCACCTCGGCCAGCACCGCGTCCACATTTTTGTTCATCCCATACAGTGTGGCGACCACCCGCCGCTCCAAGGCGGCCAAACCGAATTGATCGTTCGCCGCCGCGTCCATGCCTCGCATGACATAATCCGTGGCAAGTTCGGTCAAAAACATCTGGCGCGCCGCTGCCTCCAGGCGCAGACGCTTGGCATACTCGTTCTGTAGCTTGATCGTCACCGTGACGGATGGCATGGTTTCCCTCGTATCTTCTGGATGACAGGGTATAGACCGAGGGTGGGGGAGATAGCCGTAGCCAACCGATCGACCTTCCTTCGGGGAAACGTGCTTGCTTGTCTTTGTATAGACAAATGCCTATACTTCATCCATGCAGATCGACGGATTCGATTGGGATATCGGTAACTGGCCGAAATGCGGCAAGCACGGGGTTTCTCGGAAAGAAATCGAAAGCTTGTTTCTCAGCGGTGCTGCACGGGTAGCGCCGGACCTGCGGCACTCCTCACCGGCAGAGATACGCCACATCGCTGTTGGGACCGTAGGCGGGCGTGCCCTGTTTGTGGCGTTCACGCTTCGTGCTCAAAAAATTCGTCCCATCAGCGCCAGATACATGCACGAACAGGAGAGACTGCAATATGAAGAAAGTACCCACGATGACAAGCGATGAACAGGCAGAACAGTTTCTGGAACAGGACCTGTCGGACCTGGACTTTCGGCAGTTCAGGCCCATGCAATTCGAGATAGCCCCCAAGGATACCGTACTCAATATGCGGTTACCGGCCCCGCTACTAGCTGCGGTGAAAGCCAGAGCGGCAGCCAGGAAAATCCCCTACACCCGATACATTCGGATGTTGCTGGAATCGGATGCCGCGCAACACGACAAATGATGGTCTGCCGACCGGGCATTTTCTGTGGCCTTACTCAATCTCTGAGCTAGGTTTGCGTGTGCGGGTTTCTTTCCCGGCCCTTTTCTCCAGATCGGCTTTGCGCTCCTGTTCCTTCTTCCGCCGCTCCCGCTCGCGCCGGGCCTGCAACTCCAGGTGCCAGACCGCCGCAAAGCCCGTCTTGGGATCGAGGGTGTCCCGGTTGCCGTGCCGCTCTTCATGCGCAATCTGGTCGTCCAGGGCCACATCGGGCACCTTCACCGATCGGAAGCCCTGGTCGGGGATCATCACGCCGTAATCCTTGACGGCCACCCCACGGGCGAGCCCGGTCAGGGCTACCAGATGCCGCAGCTGTAGATCCTGTTTCCCGCGCGCCTTTTCCATGGATGCCGTCTGGTACACGATGTGTGCCCGATTATCCACACCCTCCAGCAAGACATAAGAGCGCCCGTTCTCGTCATCTAGGCCAGTCCCCAAAACCCGGCCCACCAGCCGGTCGCCGGGCGCAAGGCGCGTCACCTGCGGCACGCAGCGCGGCTCCGTCATCAGGGCGCGGGCCTGCGCCACCATCCTGGTGCGCGTTTGCAGGATTTGCAGCTCCTTGAGCGCTCGATCCCAGCCGGGTTCCAGTCGCCAGGTGTTCGGGCCAATCTTGTCGGCCACACCAATCTTCACCAGATTCTCCAGCCGGGCAACGCGCAGTCGTCTCTCCTGGATAGCCTTATCGGTCAGGTCATCGGGGTATTCGTCCACCAGCCAGTAGCCGCTTTCGTGATTCTTAGCCTTGCCCTGAATGGCGCGGTCCAGCCGGGTAAAGCGCCTGGCGTCCAACTCCTGCGCCCTCGACCGGATCAGATCCTGTTCCGAGCGGTAGCCAAGCTGTTCCGTGAGCACCTCCGATGCGGCCTCCCGCATTCCCCGCCGAATCAGGTCCGGGGCCAATTGCAAGCTGTCTTTTCCCCGGATCAACAGGTGCACATGCGGATGGCTGGTGTTGTAGTGGTCGGCAGCGATCCACTCGTATTCCTTGCCGAGCACCCACTGCATCTTTTCGTTGAACTTCCGGGTGAAATACCGCAGGCCTTCCGGTCCCATCGGGTCCTCTGGAGCCAGAATTACCTTGAACAGGGCGTGATCGTCCTCCACCTGCCAGGTATTCAGCGCGCGCGGGATGGAAACCTCCTCCGCGTCCGCCGTGAAGCCATGCCCCTTTTCCCCCTCGCGCTGCGCACCCTCGCGCTCCAGATATTTCCCATGGGCTCCCCACTGTCCCGGCTTGCGGTTTTTGACATAGGTCACCTTCGTCGTACACCGCCGCGCAAGGCGCTTGTCCGCAGGACCTTGCGGATAGGGACGTACCGGCAGGGTGTTGCCGAGGTGCGGCAACAGCGAGCGAATGCTCAGTCTGGAGCCTTTCCCGGCACTCGCTCTGGCGCGCTGAATCCGGTTGTGTACGCGAGACGCCTGTGGCCGTCCGAGGGACTGCTCCTCCTCCAGCTGGTCATCGATCGTCTCGACCGAAGTGAGAAAACGCCCCTTGCGGTTCTGGATCGGCTGCGCTTTCTGCGTCATAGCGTATCCAAGAGGGCGCTCAGAACTGGCAGGGCGACACCTAGCACGATGAGCACCAGACCGGCATACCGCAGGACCGGGCGTTTCCACTCAAACTCATCGTAATCCTTGCTGGTCTCGTGCAGTGCCCAACCCGCAAGCGGCAGCAGGACCACTCCAGTCGGAGCACCCAGAAATGCCGACGCAAAGGAATGGCTCCACCAGGGGTAACGACCGGAACCGAGGATGTAGCCGTAGCCCATACCCACGGCGCAGGCAAACAGCACAGTCACTCCACCCAGGATGGCTACCATGGAGGAAAAATGGGACAGCGCATGGCGGGTGACGGCTTCGAGCACCGCAGGCTCATTCACCACCGTCACCGGGGGCGTGGGAGCCACGGGCGCTGCCCCCGGTTCCTTCCCGGGTGCTTCCGGTTTTCCTGGCTCTATACCATCCCGACGCGCAGAGTCCGGTGGCTGTGGAGACCCTTCCTGCTCCGCCGCGTTTGCCTGAACCTTCGTAGCGATGGCAAGTTGGGGGGCGGCAGCGTCATCGGAATCCTCTTCGCCCATATCCAGCAGGGCCTGCACATCGTCGCGTACCGCTTTCAGCTCACGGGACAGTTGCTCGACATGCCGGGAAACCACGCTTTCCACCAGCGGCCCCAGGGATTCGGCCGGAGCGTCGGAGGCCTCGACGCCTGGTGAGGCTTGAGCCCCAAAAGGGGATCTCCCTCCGCCAGGAGTCTGCCCCCCGCCATGGGTCTGCTCGCCGCTGGAGGTCTGCTCGCCGTCGGCACTACCTTGCGACACCTTGGGAGTTGCCCTGGAGCGGGTGGCAGGCCGGGGAGAGGGGGTCGCTACCAGCTCTTCACCGGCTTTCAGCAGATCGTCAATCTCGCTCATAGCCCAATTCCCTTTTCCACCGTTTTCTGCCTGGCCGGAGCGCGATTCACGGATGGCCCCAGGGTATTCCTGGCTTCCAGCGCCTTTTCGTAGGCCCGCTTCCCATGCTCCGTGGCGGGCTCCAACTGGATACCCAGGCGCACCGCCATCTCGATGGTCTTTTCCTCGAATGCCCGGCTCCCGGAAAACCGGACCGGTTCTCCAAAACGCTCCTTTGCCGCCTTGAGCGCTACTTCGACGGACTTGTTGCGGCGCTCCTCTGCCTCACGGCCAATACCCAGCATGGCCCGGTTCGTAACACTCACCTTATCGCCGTGGTCCAGGACCAAGGGTTTGCCCCGCTTGGGATCGGCGAGCAGGACTTCCGGGGGAGACTTCTTCGGAAATACGCGGGCGGGTTCCGGTTCTGGGGTCTTCTGCCCTGGAGCCTGCGCATCCGTCGCCGGGCTACCCGGCCAATCCTTCGTCAGGTCTTCCTCCTTCGCTGGCTCCGTCACCTCGGGGTAAGCCTCCGGTTGCCCCGGGTCCCGTACCACACTGACGCCCGCCTTCATGGGCATCACCGGGCCCGCGGCAAACGGCACCGGCTCCGCCTCCACCGACTTGTCTTGCCCAACGTCTTTTTTCAGAGGTGCCTCAGCCAGTCCCGGCTCGCCTGGTGCGGGGTTTTCTACCCCCAGTTGCTGCTCCACATCCCACGACGGGCCGAAGTTGATTCCCTCACCCTCCGGGGAGGGGCCGGACCAGCGCCCCTCCTGATCCAGACGGGCATGAATCTGGTTCGCCACAAAGCCACGGCTATGCGGGTTTTTCTCCACGAGCTTCAAGATTTCCTGGTGTAACGGATCGTCCGAAGGAATGAAGGCACTCATCTGTGCGTCCTCATGACGGACGTGCAGGCCTTGGGTCTTTCCCTCGCTGGTGGCCACCACATCCAGCGGGCCGTAAGAAAACAGGTGATCGAGTTCTGCTGCCATGATGGGGTTTCTCCTGTGCTGGCGTAATGAATGGCGCTGTGGCTTCCGAGGGTTACCCGACCAGGGCCTCCGCATCCCCATTGGGATTGATGACCGCCGACTGGTATTCCCGGACGCTCACGCCCATCGCCGCGGCCACCTCCTCATCCGGCAACTGTTCCGCCACCACCACCTCCTGCCCACGGCGGGACAGATAGGCCAGCGCCTTGCGCACCACCGACAAATCCTCCGTGTCGCTGCACAGAAAGATCAGATCGGGGGCTTCCTCCCGCAGGAACCTGTCGAGCGCCAGTTGAAAACCGCCATCTCCATGAGGATCGTTTACCGCTACCGGACATTCGGGCGTGCTGCCTATCCGCAGGTTGTAGGCAGCGGCCACCTCCGATACCGGAACTTCCTCAACAAAAACACTCAGGATCTTGCGGATCACCGATTGCATGACACTCATCGCTTTTGCTCCTCGAAAAGCAACCACTGGGAAATCCTGTCCACGCGCAATTCCAGGCGCACCAGGCGCCCACAGAAATCGTCACATTGCGGCTCTGGCGGGGAACCCTTGCCCAATTCCTGGCGGACAGACAAAAGGAGGGACCGAGCAGTCCGCAACCATCCGACGGCCTCCGTTACTTCCCACTGCTGTTGTCTGTCGAGTTGCGGCAGGACTTCGGACAAGGAACGCCAACCGCCCCGAAAAAAGTGCGGCAGGTTCCTGACAATGATTCGGGAGAGCTTGCCCTGCGCACGCTGCACATAGTCCTCGACATCATCCAGGGTCAGGGCAAGCTCGGAGTCCTGGCAATACATGAGCGGTCCCCCATACATCCATTGCTGGGGTATAGACCGCGAGGGATAACGCTAGAGGGGAATTCCCAGGGAAGCTCCGGCTATCTGCTTCCCCACCTCCTTTTTGAGCGCAAGACTCGCCGGCTCAAAGCCCAACGCCCCAGCGCGCACCAGAAGCCGGTCTACCCGGCGCTGGGCAAGGAAACGCTGCGTCGATCCGACCGGCAACCCTGCCGGATCGGGAAACTCCCGCAGTTGCGTCAGGATCGCCTCGATTTTTGCCCTCCGGGCGGCCTGCGCTTCGTGCGAGAGGGCTTCCTCCGCCCACTCGACCATCTCATCCGTCACACTCATCGCGCCATCTCCTTTTGTTTGCCCGGCTCGGGAGCACGGCGAGCCACCTCTGGGGCCTTGTAGGGTTCCAAGGCCTTCGCTCCGACATCAAAGCGTTCCTGAATAAGCCGGGCCTCACGGGAGTTCGCGCCGATCGCGGCGAGCTGCTCGTTCATCCGCACCTGGCGGGGCCGGTCGTGGATGGCCTCCAGGGTTTTCTTGCCGTCTCCGTCCTGCCCACGGACATACAGCTGCGCCTGTAGAGAGGCATCCCGATGTTCCGACGGTTCGGAGCGCGACAAGGCGACCAGGATCCGCTTACCATCGGCAAACCGGGCCTCCGCCTGCATCCCACCAAGCTCCCCAGGCTGAAACTGCAAGGGAGCCTTTTCGTATTCCCCAGTTTCCCGGTTTCGGCGCTGCAAGGTGCCAACCAGCTCTCCCTCCTTTTCGTGGAGCGACAGGTTGTGCCAGACCCCATCCCGGTCCTTCGCGCCCATCTCCAGGGCCGGATACTTCTGGGGGGCTTCACTGGAGAGCCCCAGGGATTTCATGCGCCCGGACAGGTCCTCGGCCAGCTCCAGAAAATACTTTTCCCGCGCGCTGTCTGCGAGTTGATTGAGCACCTTCCGGTCGGTCATTCCCGCATCCAGCATCGGTTGCTGGATGGCCTTCACCCGCTCCACGGCTTTGGCGTTGTGCTCTGGATTTGCGGTGATTTCCGTACCATCGGCCCCCTTCAGGGTCGCCACATGATTCGCATAGGTCTTGCCGTCCCGCTCCACCAGACTGGCAAATCCACCGATGGTGACTTCCTTGCCCGCATGATCGGGGATGGCCGGGTCCAGCTTGGCCAGCAGACGCTGCGCAAACTCCGAGTTCAGGTCCGCAGACAACAGGGTTTTGTCTCCGTGGACATCTTCGAGGGTCACCCGCAATTTGTTTCGGGTTTCGCCATTCGGATGCGTCTGCGCGACCGCCACATCCACCAGTTTGCCGGTGAGATGTTCCTCATAGCGCACACCCCGTGCCTTGAGGGCCGCACGCGCCGCATTCTTGGCTTCCGGGGACGCACCGTGTTTCCAGGCATCTTCGCCAACCTGCTTTCTTGCCTCATTCAGGGCCATCCGCGTTTCGGCATCACCGACCCGCACAAAGCCATCCACGATATTGTTCCGTTCCATCATCCGCGTTGCCATGACACTCTCCTGTTCATTCTCCTGCCAAAAATTACCGATCCAGCCCCTGGGCTTTCCCCTGCACTTTTTCCGGGGCCCGATACGCTCCCATGCCTGCCGCCAGCTCCTGGCGCTGCATGATCTTGGCATCGACGCCAAGCCGTTCCGCCACCCACTTCGCTTCCGGGCTGTTCACACCATCGGCCCGCAGCTTGCCTGGGGCATCGTTGAGCCGTCTCCAGGTGAAGGACTGCCACTCGGGAGCAGGCGCAGAGCAAAGCAGATCGGCCTCGACTCCACCGTTTCCAGGAGACAGCCGCACCGCAAACGTACGGCCATCCGGCAGTTCCATGCGGGCACCCAGCTTGGGGACATCGGGAATCTTTGCGGACAGGAACGGCTGCAAAACACCCTCAACCGTTTCACCGCCGGCAATCTCCAGCTTCGCCAGCACCTCTCCGTCTTTTTCCCGGAGCGAAAGGGCATAGCGCGTCCCATCTCGACCACGAATGACCGCCGTAGGGGCAGGATCGGGAGCCTTGCCGGGTTCTGGATGCTTTGCGTGCAGGCCGGATTCAGGCGCTGTGGATGGCTGAGGCACCTCCCGATCGCGGCTGGCTGGATACCATTCATCCAGCTGTTGGATCGCCTGCTGCGCGGCGCGGACCGCATTGCCGGTCCACTGCCGTTGCCACGCGCCCTCCGATGGAGCCCAGCGGAATCCGCTCTTCTTCATGAGGTCCCGAACGGCATTGTCCGGCTTTTCCTCGAAGAGGAACTGAATACGGTTGATCGCCTTGTTCTCCCGCACCTTTCCCCAGGCAAATTCCGTGGTCCGGTCCTCCAGGGATGCGGCTTTCTCCAGCCCCTTAATCCGCTCCTCAATGCGGCGGATGTTGGCTTGGTTATTACTGAGGGCATAGGGCGGGAAGCCCACTCTGCCCGCAAAGTCTGGGGCAAGGACCTTCTCGGCCTGGGAACGGCTGAAACCAATGCGCTCCAGGCCGGCCTTGCGCTCTTCCGGGGTCTGGAACTTGCGAATGACGGCATTCGCCGCCTTCATCATCTCCTGGGATTTCTTGAGCCCTTCGAGCTTTTCCTTGAGCTTCCGCACGGCTTCCGGGTCATCGGCGCTGATGGCGTTCGAGATCCGCTCAGCGCGGGCCTGGTAGTAATCCGCCTTGTCGAGGAGCGTGAAGCCCTTGCCGAACGTGTCGTGAATGCGCGCACGATACCTGCGGTCCCGGTGCTCGCTGTGGTGACCGACCAGGATCGGCTGCCCAAAGGGTATGATCTCGGCCATCCTCCTTGCCTGGTCCAGCCGGGCAAGCGCCTTGGCCCGCGTTTTTTCCGCGAGGGCCCGATACCGATCTTGGCGAGCCTTCTGCTTTTCCTCGAAAGGATTCAGAGCCTTGGGCTCTGGGGCCTTTCCCGGCGCATGGGCCGGCTCAACCGCTTTCGGCCTTTCCGCCAGCGGAATCTTCGCCGCCTCCATGGCTTTTGCGATATCCCCAGATGGCTCCAGCGCCTGAATCGCCCGGCAATACGACTGAAAACGCGAATCCTTCAGCCACACCGTTTGCCGAGTTTTCGGGTTTTCCAGGTGCCGAAGCGTGACTGCGCCCTTTTGGTGATTGCCTACGGTCGTATACCCTTCGGCCACTTTGGCGGCTATCCACTCCTGGCCGTCCAGGGTCTCCGCGCTTTTCTCGGAAAGTCGGACGTTGATAGCGGTCAAAGCGTCAAAGGTTTGCCGAACCGCCTTGCGCGGAGCCTCCTCGGCACGGCTCCTTTCGGCCTCCTCGCGCGCCTTGTGCAGCGCCTCGACACGTTCTGGGCCTGCCCAGGCCTCCAGCTGCGCTACCCGCTCTTTCTGGGTGCGGCCAAGGGGTACCTGTGTCAGCAGGGTGAACGCCTCTTCGGTGGCCGGATTCTGGCTGTTATGGCCTATCCAACCCGTCAGGGTCTTGAGGTCCTTCTCCTGCACCGCCGTAACCAGCTTGTCGACCATGGGGCTGTCTGGTCCGGCCTCGATGCCATGTTTCCAATACACCGCCTGGACGATCTCGCGGGGCTCGTGCAACGTGCCCGCCCGCAGCAATGCTTTGCCGTACTCACGGAGCCGCTCCCGGAACCCCTCGCGCAGCTCCATGTTCAGATCGTGGAACCGATCGCCGATCGCCCGCGACTGTGCACGGGCGCTTTTGACGACCGGCAAGTCCGTGATGCTTCCCCTCGAAAGCGCCTGTGCCAGATGCAACTCCGGGGCCGAAGCTCCCCGGTTTTCTCCCTCGCGGATGATTCCAAAAACATCATCAACGCCTTTGTTGAAATCCCGCGCCAAGTCAGAAAAACCACGGAAATCAGCCGGGGCCAAACGGGCAGCGCGTTCGCGGGCTTCTGCCATGAGTTTGCCTGCACGCTCCGGCATTTGGTCGTAAAATGCCTTGTACTCCTCGATGGCCTTTTGCTCCGGTGAAAGGCGCTCGGGGGCGTTCCGGTCAAAGCCGTGGGCCTGCTCGATCCCGACAAGGCGGAAGGAGCCATTCTTGCCATAGACCGTGCCTTCCATGCCCTTGTCCGGGCCGATTTCCGCCCGCAGGTGATAGCGAATGTCTCCACCGCTGGTATCCAGCGCGGCAATGACGCGCCCGGAAAAGGGCTCGCCGTGCAACGGATCTTTGACGTGCGGTTCGAAGCGCACCAGATCGCCCACCTGGGGGCTGCGCATTCGCTTCAGGCCTTGTTCCATCTGGGTGGCGATTCCAATGATGTTGTCGCCTTCCAGACCAACCGCATCCGCATAACCGTGCGGATCGCTGCGCAGCGCCTCCGCCCACCGTTCGGCCCGCTCAGGATCGCGCATTGCCGATAGCTGGATGAATGCCTCGGCGTTCGCCACAGCATCCCCGCCCAGGCCGGTAGGCAATCCACCAGGCCAGTCATCACCAACAGCGGGGGCGGAGACACGCTCACCCTGGCGAATCCGGTTGCGCTCCTCCAGGTGCGCGACAAGTTCTGGATCGAGTGTGGCAGGAGTGAGGCCGTTGGCTTGCAACGCGCGCTCTTCAGCCTGGCTTTTGCCTGGGGTACGGTTGTCCACTTCGACACCGGGTGCGGCAATCTCAAGCTCTGGCGTCCGCATCAGCAGGTAATCCGAAATATCCTGGGAATCCCGGATCGTCTGCATGAGGATTTTCTTGCGATCCTTATCGGGTAGGGCCTTGAGCCACCCTGCGAGATAGGCAGCACTGTTCACGGTTTCGCGGCCTTCTTCCAACTCCTGGGAAGCAGGGTCAAAGCCAATGCCAAGAGCCGCCGCCGTCATGGCCGCCGACATCTCGGCCCGCAGTTCCTCCAGGGCATACTTCTCGGAACCAAAGGGATTGCCCAGTTCGCGGTTCAAGCGGCTTTCATGGCCGGTCGCATGAGAAAGCTCGTGCAGAAAAGTAGTGTCGTGGCCGGTTGCCGTATGAAAGCTATCGGCCAGAGGCAAATTCACCGTGTCCGTCGCAGAGCGATAAAGCGCCCGGCCACCACCGCGAGTGACCTGCACCCCCATCTCCTCAGCCAGCTTTTCGATGCGGGGGTCTGGTTTGCCCTCCAGTTCGTGATTGGGGTCCGGGCGCTCCAATGGCGGAATGCCGTCGATTTGCGAGGCGTGGAATACCGGATAGTGGCGGATGGAGACGGCCTGCACCGGAGCGTCCGGGTCGCCACCCTGCGCTATCCGATTCTGCCGCTCCTCTTCCGTGGGCTTGCGATCATAGGGGGTGTACTTCTCGATGAACACTAGGGCATGTTCGCCCTTGCGCACCTGCCAGCCCTGCTCCTGGGCTTGCCTGTAGGTACACCAGCGGGGATCGGTCGGGTCCGGGGAAAACGCAAACAGAAACTCGGCATTGACACCGCGATAGGGCTTGCCAGTAACAGCATTGACGGGGGGTTGGATGACGCCAGCCACCCAGGGCTTCTGCCAGTGTGCGTCGCCTTTCTCCATCATCTCGATGAGGCGATCCGCCAGTTCCAGGCGGCGGTCTTTGGGTTCTTCCGGGGTACGGTTCGTTCGGGCGGACATCGGTCAATCTCCAGCTGCAATCTCCACAGCGGGGGTATAGACCGGGGCTTTGGGGTATAGCTGTTACAATCCCCGATCCTCTTCTGCCTGAGAACTGCTATGGGAGTCGGTGAGCACACAATGGCTCATGGGGCGCATCGGCAGCCTGCCGGTTTGGCTGCACCACAAAGGGGATTCTGCCGCTATGATCGAGTTGCATCTCCGTCACCATGGGGCGAACCCTACAAATGAGCCAGGCGGCTCCCGGCAGGTCGGGCCGATCCGGGCGGGCAAGACCTGTGCCCTGCGGGAACAGCACTACGCAGCCGCCCCCCTGTAGTGTCTGAATCAGCGTGCGCATACCCATAGGACTGCGCTGATCCAACGGAGCCATCGTGTGGCGGCCCGTAAGCCAGCCGTACCAATTCAGGACACGGCGGTAAAGAGGATGGCGAGCATAATCGGGATCAACGGCAAAAAGACTGCCGCGATGGCCGCCAATCCGGCGCAGGTGCCAGGCGACGACGAAGCCATCCCAGAGGGAGGCGTGCGGGCGGACGAGAATCAGATGGCCGGGCATGGCGGGGCTCCCAGTGGTAGACCGAACGCCGGGGTATAGACCGATCTCGGCGGAGATAGGACGTGGGCCTAGCCGCACCACTGCCGATGTCTGTTTCCCCTTTATCTTGCGTTCCGAACTCTTCATTTGCCTCTCTGATCCCCGCTAGAGTCTGCGGATCAGGACCAGGAGAGCCTCCGTAGCGTGGTATAATGGGGCCGTATTCCGTTAAGAAAGGATCTTACGATGAGCCGCAAAACCTCTCTCGCTGCCAAAGGCACCATCCTGCTTGCCGCCGCCATGCTAACCGGCTGTGCGTTCGTACCAGACACGGTACACCCGGCGTACGCGCCAAACACAACCGACACGAAGATCGCGCCCGCGTCAAATATACGCGTATACGTCTTGGCGCAAAATCGCAAAAAACATAAAAACGAAATTAGCGTCGAGAAGGACGGCTACGATATACCCATGGCCGGGGTCTACATGCACGTCGCCAAAGATTTCAAGGCGGCATTGGAGACCGCCCTTGCTGATCGCGGATTTACCATATCGAAAGATCATGGTGATGAGATGGTTGTCGTAATCAACCATTTCTTTTCACATGAGACAAATGGGTTTAGCGGTATCACCCAAAACGGAGACTCTTCTGTTCTCGTAAAAATAAGTAAGAACGGAAGAGCTTACCTAACAAAAAGATTTTCGGTTCAGAACCTAAAACTACAGACCGGCGTTATCAACTTTTCGACCCTTGCGTATAGATCAAAAATCGCAAAGGCCTTATTGAATAAGATCGTCAACCAAATCGTCTCCGACTCGCAGGTCATCGACGCCCTGTTCCAGGCCGCCGGAAAGACCCCTCCTGCCAATCTGGGCGTTACCGTCCCGGCCAGCGTTTCCGCCAACTGAGGCGGATCACCGCCAGCGCCGAGCGGATACGACTGGTGCTGGCATCAGCACCCTTCGCCCAGCAACAGGAAGAAGATGAAAGTGACAGAAGAAGTAGCCGATTGTTGCTTCGGTCGCTTTGTTTGACATGGCGCCGAGCGACTTTGCCAACGGTAGAGGACGGAGAATCGTGTCACATAGCTTGTGGATTGGAACCTACAACCAGAAAACAACCACCTTGACGAGCTTGCCCGCCCGTTTCTGGACTTCCACATGGCCGCTGAGCGTTCCGCCCGCATCAAGCTTGCGCAGTACCGCGTCGCGGTTGCTGTCCTTGCGATAGAGCCAGCCAAGCGGAATTGATGGGAAGCCCTCAAGCCAAATGCCCACGGCATCAGCGTCAAAGTCGTTGTGTAGATCTCGGGCCAATTCGACACGGTTATCTTTGGGAATCCCCCGGAGACCGGACACCGCAGGAAACTCCCGATTGAAAGCTAGGTTAGAGACTCGACGCATTCCGTACCTCCATCACTCATAAAACCCTGACCCCGAAACGACAATGGGCATATACCGAGCGCATCCGAGATAGGGTCGCTGACTAAATCGACAACCCCTGGCGGGGCCTGCCGATCCGCACGGGATGATGCCTCTCTACAGGCTCACTTTGGGAAAGCCACTTCTGCACCTCGGACTCCCGGAAACGGACCAGGCGCGGACTGCCGGGGACGATCACCCTGGGCGGCAGGCGATGGCTGGGCCACTGCCGAATTACGCTGTAGCTCACCCGCAGGATCTCGGCCAATTCTTTCATGGTCAGCAACCTGTCCATCACTCCGCTCCATCCCCAAACAGATTCAGGGTTGCAGGACGGGAGGCATGTTCGCGGTTCCATTCGGCAAGCCTTGGATTCAGCCAGACACGCTCTACCCGCTCCATCCCCTGCCAGTCCACGCGCTCGCTGGACTGGTTTGCCTTACAGCGTAAGGCAAAATCCCGCCATTCCCAGCCATCACACTCCAGCAGGGTCGCGTATAGCTCGCTGGGGTAGCCGCTGATTGCTACATATCCCTGCGCCCCTTTGAGCGCACTCAGCAGACGGGTATGGTCATCCGCGCTCAGTTCGTGTTCATAACCGCCGTCAGAGCGCGTCTCCGCGAGATAAGGGGGGTCGCAGTAAATGATGGTGTCCGGCCCATCGAATCGCTCGATGACCATTACCGCGTCATCATTCTCGATATACGCATAGCGCAGCCGATCCCGGACCAACAGCAGTTCGTGATCCACCACAAAAGCCATGCTGCGGGCACGGTTGTCCACACGCGCAAATGCCCAGGATGGAGTACGTCCCGTGGACTCACCCACAAACGCACTGCGGGCTAGGTAAAAGAACTTGGCAGCCCGTTCCAGTGGCGTCATGTCGTCTGAGGCCAGATTGCGCCATTTGTAAAATAGGGATCGGCTATAGGGTACATTCTGCAAATACCGAACCAGATTATCTCCATCGTCACGCAATACCCGAAAGAAATTGATGATTTCCTGACTTCTGTCGTTGACGACCTCTACACCGCGAGGCCTACGCGAGAAGAAAACCGCACCGGCCCCCAAAAATGGCTCAACGTACGTGCTGGTCGGGCATGGTGGCGGAAGCAGGGCATGGATTTCTCTCGCCAGCCTGCGTTTTCCACCCACCCAGGGGAAAGGCGGCTCGACCCTGGCGATGCGGTCGGCCAGCGCCGTTGCCATTACCGCTGTCATGGCATAACCTCATCCACGAGATGCAGGACTGCCTCAACTCGCGAGCGATGTGGGCAGCGCACATGCTGCCCAAAAATCCGGCTTTCCTGGGCACGCTCTGTCAACAGTTCCAGGGCGACACCGTTTTTCGACCAGTCCATGAGTTTCTGCAAGGATTGCAGGAGCAGGACGCAGGCTTCCTCCCCTTTTGTCGGACGATCATGGTCAAGATTCCACGGTGCGAGGGCATAGCGGTCAGCAAGGCCACCATCGTCGCCATCCAGACTGTCCACGAAACGGAGCGTGTTGATCTCTTGCCCGATTTTGGCCTTCTGCCTGGCGTCGGCACCCATCGCCGCACGAATCAGTCGATCACGGCCACCGCGAAAGTCCCCTTCCAGCCCGGACAGACGCTCAACTTCGGTATCCCGGCGCAGATACTCCCTGGCCCAGGCCACGGGCTCCGGATTGGGAATCAACGCGAAATTGTGTGTCGCCGTCAGCCGCATCAGGTATTCCGTGCTCAAGGCCTCGGCATACTCCAGGACCTCTTCCCCGGTCCTGCCGGGCATCACCCGGCGGACATAGCCGAAGAACTGCGTCCGGCATTGTTGCAAAGCGAGGGAAAGCAGGTTATGCCAGAGGGCTCTTTGTCGGGGCCGCAACTCGATACCAGCATTCACGTAGCGGGTCAGCCGGACGGCGGCCTGTAATTCCCGACCACGCCACTCCTCTACCGAGGAAAGATCACCCCTGAGAAAAGCCGTTAAATCCAATAGGCCTGCGTAGTTCATGTTCACTTCCTGATGGTCTTGCCCAGATACGGTCCGATGGCCGATCCAACAATCTCCCGAAAATCCCGGTCTCCCTTGAGGAATAGCCGAACCTCACCGTGCTCAGGGAAGAACTGAAAACCCATCCCGATCCCATCCAGGCGGTCTCTCTGTCGATGGCGGCGGCGCGCCGCTGGCGAATCCCGAAAACAGGCAAACCACAGCATGGTGTCAAAGATGACCTCCTGCGCCTCTACAGATCCGGCAGCGCGCCACTCCTGCATGTCGAAGGGCTGCCAGATTGGTGCGTCGTAGTCGAGCTCGTCCGGTATACCCAGTTTTGCGCGGCCAGATTCCTCCATTCCCCGGTAAAACGTGGGATCTATGCGGAAGACGATTTGCGCACCGGACCAATCGAGATTCTCCCGGCAGTATTCCTGCACATCCGTCAGGAGTTCCCGCAGTAGAAAATAGGGGAGCGGACTGTACGCAGGGAAATTCCTGGTAAAGCAATTCCTGGCTCCTTCATAAATGGTCATGTCCATGTACCTTCCCTCGCATTGCCATCCGCATCCTCTTCATCCGGCACCGCATTCACGGCACGCGCCGCCTGTTCCAGTAAATTCTCTGCACCTCGGGTGAGTGCATCACCGCACAAATCCGCATCCGAAACTTCAAAGGCGTGATATTCCTTGCTCTCGCGCGCTCTTGGTTCTTGCAGGGCCATCAATTCACCCTTCGCCGATAACTCGCCCAGTTGAAAACCACCGCTTGGCCACCGTTCTCCCGAAGCCGGTCAAAGGCC
This sequence comes from Acidithiobacillus sp. TH-A67, assembly GCF_057473545.1. Taxonomy (NCBI): domain Bacteria; kingdom Pseudomonadati; phylum Pseudomonadota; class Acidithiobacillia; order Acidithiobacillales; family Acidithiobacillaceae; genus Acidithiobacillus; species Acidithiobacillus sp. TH-A67. Next base: position 114,902 of record NZ_JBYCKU010000030.1, on the reverse strand, counting down.
CGCTCTCCGATGTACCGCTCTACCTCCCGCAGCGTCAGGTTGCTGATGACGATCGTGGGCTTCATGTCCAGGTAACGACGGTTGATGAGATCAAACAGCGTGACTTTCTCCGCGTTCGTATCCAGCTGTGTGCCAACTTCATCGAGGATGGTGAGATCGGGGAGGGCAAATTGCCGGATGACCTCGCGCTCGGTTTTGTCGGAACCCTTGCGGTAGGTTTCCCGTACGGAGCGAATCGCATCCATCGCGGTCGTGAACACAGCGGTATAGCCCTTCGTGATGATGGCGTGGGCTATGCCGACCGCCAGATGCGTTTTTCCAGTGCCAGGAGCGCCGCAAAAAACCATGCTGCGCCCGTTGGCGAGAGCATCGCCGAAACCCTCGGCAAAGGCGGTGGCGATCTGCAAGGCGTGACGCTGCCGTTCGCACTCCGCGGCAAAATTTTCCAGCGTTCGGTTGGCAAACCGGGGTGGAATGGCGGCGCGTTCCATCACCTTTTTCCGCGCGACATCCCGTCGGGCAAGTTCCTGGGCGCGCGCCTGTTTCGCCCCAACCTCCGCGATGCACACGGGGCAGCCGGTCCAGATGTCTTTTCCGGCAAATCGGGATTTGCGCGACTCGTATGGCCCATGCGTCGGGCATTCCACGGATCGTACTTCGGCAAGGACTGCGAACGGCTGGATTTTTTCGGGTTGGCTCATGGCTAAAAACTCCCGTCAGAGTTGACGCCCTGGGTGTAATCGCGCTCAGCAAAACCGACGTGCGGAGACGGTGTTGTGGTACCGCTCGGTTTTGGTTTTGGCTTCCCAGCGTTGAACGCCCGGAACCTTTGCCAGCTTTCGAGGAAAGCTTTTTCCCATCCGGCCTGGGTGCGAGCTTCCCCTGGGCGATCCAGCCAAAACCCCAGAAAATCCGCCAACGCTGGGCCAAAATCCGGGCTGCTTTCGCCGAGTCCGACGTGCTTGGCTATGCCCCAGAACGTGGCCGAAGGCTGCCATTGGGCCCCCAGCGGAAAGGCTCCATCGCGCACGCGCGCGCCAGGGTAAGGTAGGGTAGGGTTATTATTTCTGACTCCTGACTCCTGACTAAGGTTTTTTCTGGATTTTGTTTTTGGAACCTGCTGGGTTTCATTTCCAGTACCTACGGGGTTGGCCCTAGGTTCCGTTTTTGGTACCTGTTCGGTTTCCTTTTCAAAACCTGTTAGGTTTTTTCTGGGTTCCGTTTCTTGGCCGACATCCGAACCGCCCGGGTTCTTCCTGGGGCGACCGCCTTTTGCCCCATTCGCCCGGCTGGCGGCCCCGGCTTGGTGTTGGGCCTCAATCTCGCGAGATACCCGCCCATGAAGGTATCCTTCTTCGGTTTGGGTGAAGAAAGATCGAAGGATGGACCGGATCGCAGCCTGCTCCGCTTTTGTCATGGCGCGAGCCAGACGGTAGATGGCCTCAAGATCCGACGGCAGCACTCCCCCCGACAGATAGGTCTGATCTATAAGGAGCCGATATGCGCCATGCTCCAGGAGCGACAGATGGGACGTGTCCCTTTGGTAGTCCTGAATGAAAAACTTATACCAGAACATTTTGACGGCTGTCATTGTAGTGCCTCCGGGGCCGGATGGTGGGGAATTACGGTTCCTCCGAAGACGTACATAAAATACTCAATCTTCTGTTTAACCTCCGACGGCACGGGACACCGATCGGAAGACGCAGCGAGCGAGCGAATGGCAGCGCGCGCATCAGCGGCACTACGCCCAATAAGCGAGTGTTCCCATATTTCCAAAGCGAATTTTGAAAAGGGGGGCAGGCCAAATACCTCTCGCATGGCTTGCAATTCGGGAACAATGGCAGTCCAGAATTCGCTATCCTTCATGCGCTCGACTCTCCCTGGCTCAGCGAATAGGCGCCAGCGGTGACCAAGCGAGCCAAAGACTTGATCCGGGTGACCCCGTTGCTGGTATAGAAACTCATGGTTCTTGACCCCTGTGCCGAAGTCTCTGACACTGGCGATTTGGTCGGTCACTGACGCTTGAGGCCATACTCCTGCGCACGATGGCCGTTGACGTTCTTCCCTGCTCGCGTTCGCTCGGAAGATCCGTCAACGGAAGCGCGTTGAGCGCGGCCTGGCGAACAGAAGGTTTTGGGCTCTTCATGGGGACGATCTCCTGGGGTGTTCGGCGGACCACATGAGCAGGGAGATCTGATAACTTGGTATCAGGCGATCCGCAGGAGATGGAAAAAACGCAACCGAAGAGTCGATGGCCAGAAACCAAATGGGCATGGGTAAGGAGGGAGATGATCATGCTGCTCCCCCATCAAGATCACTATGGTCTGCGCGATCTGCGGAACTCGTGTTTGGTCCAAAGACCAACTGAGCGACGGAAAGTCTTGGATCAATCGCAGCCAGCCTCAGTGCAAAAGAAGGTGAGCATCTTCGCCCCTGAAAGCCGGTGGCCAGCTGATACAGATACTTGGACGACACGCTGGCCCGTTGGGCGAGCTTGCGTAGCCCCTGCATGCCTTCGGTCCGATAGATATCTGAGAGGTCCATGCCTTTATGGTAGCGAATCGCTACGTTTAGCGCAAGCAATAGAAGCGATCCGCTGGTTTTCGGGGGTGGTAGCACCCTGCTACCATTGAGATATGGACTATCGAGACTGCAGAAAGGCCAACCTCAGAATGCTCGTTGAAGAGCGTGGATCTATTCCTGCTTTACTCAAGGAGATGGAAACACGCCTTGCTCCCGACCGGCTGCCCAGCGGGAAGTACCTGCAACAACTGCTGGCCGGATACCAGGGAGGGCGGGACAAAAAACCGCGGGATGTGGGTGATAAACTGGCACGAGCAATAGAGGAGGGGCTTGGGCTCCCACCGTTTTGGATGGATAACAGTCACGCCCATTCTCTGACCCCCGCTGTAGAGCAGGTCGTTGAATATGCAATAGACGAGCCCCTGGCGGATGGAGAAGTGCCTGTCCCGGCAATGAATTTTAGGGTCGGGGCCGGTTCTAGGATTGTGGCTGAGCCAGTAAAACAAAAGCGAATATTCCGCTACAGCAAGGAGTGGCTTGACAAGTATGGGCTAAACGCCAAGCACCTTGTGAGATTTAAGGTGGCTGGCGAGAGCATGGAGCCGATCATAAAAGACGGGTCTTGGATTACGGTGGACCTTAGCAATACGCGAGTATGCGAAGGCAGTATGTACCTCATTCGAAGTGGGGAAGATATACAGGTAAAATTTCTGTTTCGACGACCTGATGGCGGATTCATCATTAGGTCTGGCAACCCCGCCTGGGCCGACGTGCAAGTACCAAGCAGCGAGCTTCAACACATAAGTATTGTTGGTAAAGTTGTAGAGAGCAGCACAACCTGGATCAAGCCTGTTCGCGGTTTGGGGTAGCCTACCGCTACCAAAGGAGTAGCGGTTTGCTGTTGACATCAATGGTAGCGACTCGCTACCATACATCCATGGAAGCCGCCCACCCGGCGCGGCACATGGAGATCTACCGCCATGCAACGGGCCAAAATCAATGGTGAGTCAGCCAGCATCTGGCCTGACCTCCGTAATGACAGGGTTGTCCGGGGGCTGACGCCTCACACATCCCCTCGCCACAATCCGTCAGCGGTCGTCGTTTCCTATCGGGACGGCGCCGTGCTGACCTTCCTCTTCGATCGCTCTACCACCATCACCGACCTGAACGCCATGATAGGCCGGGCCGGGCAGGTCCGTAAGGTCATCCTCTGGGAGGAGATGTCTGCCGATGGGTGGACCCAGTACAAGGCGGTGATGTGATGGCCATCATGTTACCTCGGCTGGCAGGCATTATCCGCCGCTCCGACGGCAAATCCCTTCCCGTGCTCGGCTGTTCGGATATCGCAGGGAAGACCATGTTGCACATTCAGGGAACCGGCGATTTTTGGGCGACGCCCCGAGAGCTCCACAGGAAGGGCTTTCGGCTGATGACTGCAAAGCCCTATGTCTGGGATGCGTGGGGTGTTGGGGGGGGCCTTTGCACACAACCGCTCATCAGAGTGGCGAACGCATGCCTGTCTATGACTTCGCCAGGCCCGAAGACCGTGCGCGATTCCTCTTATCGCTTCCCCGCGATTGGACAGACGTGCGCCGGGCTTGGCTGGAGCGCTGGGAGCAGCAGTACGGAGATCAGTCGGAGACCAAAAGGATGTTCCTGGATTGGTGGGATAGTTCGGGGCGGAAGCCGGTCGGAGCAGATCCCACTCCATAGTTGGGTTTGTTCGGTTAATGGGAAAGGAGAGTGTCATGTCGGGAGTCAACAAAGTCATTTTGATGGGCCATTTGGGCCGAGACCCGGAAATGCGGTATATGCCAGACGGAACAACCGTCGGAACCTTGAATCTCGCTACATCCGAGACCTTCAAGGACCGCGATGGCAACAAGCAGGAGCGCACGGAGTGGCATCGGGTGGTTTTCTGGGGCCGCGCCGCTGAGATCGCCGGAGAATACCTGCGCAAAGGCAGCATGGCCTACGTCGAGGGCCGGTTGCAGACGCGCAAGTGGGCCGACAAAGAGGGGCAGGAACGATACTCCACCGAGATTCGTGGGGATCGGCTCCAATTGATAGGGGGGCGCCGCGATGATGCACAGGGATCGCAAACCAGGCGCCAGGGCAGTGGCGGCGGCGGAGATATGCCATCCGATCCCACCGCGCCGGATTTTGACGACGAAATCCCCTTCATTACGATGGCAGAGCCAATGTGTCAGTCATCTCGCCAGCTCGCCCGCGTGCGCTTCTGAAGGTCGGGATTGCTACGCGCGGACGTTGCGATTCTGCTGATATTACAGCTATCTATAAAGAGCGGTAGCGGGGTTTGGTTTTGGCACTGCTGGGCTCGTAGCAGAGCCCATCAGTATTCTTTATGGATACTATCTGGTGAAAGTCACCAGTCTGAGCTAGACTTACATAATGAGCACTGTTACTTCAAAGTCAAAGCGCCCTCGAAGGGCGACCGTCCATTTCTCAGGGCATGAAACATTCCCCCTGCGTCAGATGTGGCTCAAGAAGGCATTCGACGAAGCGATTGATGGAGATCTGATTCTAAAGTCTACTTTCGCTGATGAGACTTCTATCGCCACTTTCGGCGTAGGTAGGAATATGGTCGCGTCGATTCGGCATTGGGCCTTGGCCTGCGGCGTGATGCGCGAGGTTGACCAGGAATTTCGAATCAGCGGACTCGCAAGAGAAATTCTGCAGGACGGGGGCTTAGATCCCTATGCTGAGCATCCCACGACCGCGTGGCTCGCCCATTGGCAACTCGCAGGTCGCTGCTACCGCTCAACCACATGGTATTGGCTATTTAATCATGTGACCGCCCCAACATTCACTCGCCAAGAACTCGAAGAGCCCTTGGCACTGTACGCCAGAGAACTCGACCCCAAGCACAGGCTATCCTCGTCGACGATCTCGCGCGACTTGGAGACTTGCCTACGTAGCTACGCGCCGCGGACAGGGGGTGGATCGCCAGAGGACTTCGCTGAGCCGCTGCTTGGCGAGTTAGGCATGCTCCAGGAAGTTCACAAAGGTCAGTACGCGTTCCGCCGCGGACCCAAGGCGTCGCTGCACGATGGTGTCTTTGCCTACGCGTTGATCGACTTTTGGAATCGGATGGCAGAAGGCCACAGTTCGCTAGCCTTTGAAACAGTCGCGTATGCTGAGGGCTCGCCGGGACGTGTCTTCAAGCTCGACGAAGAGTCGATTGCGCAGCGTCTGATCTTGCTTGCCGACTTCACAAGCGGAAAGCTCGCGTGGACCGAATCCGCGGGCTTGCGCCAAGTCCACAGGAAACTTCTCTCAAAAGAGGACCATAAAGAAATGGTCAGGCGCGCTTATGACTGAGAAAAACGATCCGATGCTCTCGGATATTGTCCGGATTTCACACCAATATCAGCGATCGATCCGGATCGATACCGACATCGGCCGGACCGACGCATTGGACGGCTACATCTTCCATGCAACCGCCTCCTCAGTGATCAATGGGGTCTGCAGGCAGATTGCGGAAACTAATCAGCGCAGCTTCACTTGGACCGGGCCCTTCGGTGGCGGAAAATCATCCTTGGCCGTGGCCTTGGCAAGCGCACTGCATCCGGACAAGGTGCTCCGCGAAAAGGCACGCGCCGCCATACAGGTCGACTCCAACCCATTATTCGACAAGGCTTTTCCTGTTTGCAAGGGCTGGCTTGTTGTCCCCGTGGTTGGACGGCGAGGCAGTGTTGTCTCCGACTTGGGCGCAGCCATCCGCAAAGCTCAAGGAAAGAATTTTAATGGCCGTAACAAACCCAATGCGCAAAGTATCATCACGGAACTGCTCGCCGAGGCAAAGGACCGTCCCAACGACGGTGTCCTTGTGTTTATCGATGAAATGGGCAAGTTCCTCGAAGCCTCTGCACTCGGTTCAGGGGACGATGTCTACTTCTTCCAAGAGTTGGCGGAAGCGTCGGCCCGCTCTGGCGGCCGTTTAGTCGTTATCGGAGTCCTACACCAATCTTTCGCACAGTATTCCGCTCGATTAGGCATCGACACCCGTGACGACTGGGCCAAAGTCCAAGGTCGTTATTTGGACCTCCCCTTCGTGGCCGCGAGCGATGAAATAGTCGAACTCATCGGACGCGCTATCGAAGCACAACAGTGCCCAGATTGGATGCTCAATGCGTCGAACATAGTCGCAGACGCTATCCGCTCGCGGCGGCCCGCCGTCGGAAAGACTTTCGCCACGGCTTTAGCGCGCTGCTGGCCGCTACACCCTGCGATGGCCGCTCTGCTCGGACCGATCTCAAAGAGGCAGTTCGGCCAAAATGAGCGCAGCACCTTCGGCTTCCTATCATCGGTCGAAGCACATGGTTTCCGCTCCTATCTCCAATCGACTCCGCTGAGCCAAGCGACTTGGTATCGACCGAGCGACTATTGGGACTACCTGCGGGCGAATCTGGAGCCAGCGATCTTGGCATCCCCTGACGGTCACCGGTGGTCGCAAGCGGTCGATGCCGTTGATCGTGCCGAGGCCAAGTCAGATGATCCGCTGCTTGTGACAATGATCAAGAACATCGCAATCATCGACTTGTTCCGAAATGGGTCCGGACTAGCAGCAGATCTGCAAGTGCTTTGCACGCTGTTCTTCAACGTTCCGCAAGATCAAATTAAAGAAGCTCTGCGCGAACTTACTTCGCTGAAGGTTGCTCTTTTTAAGAGTTATACTGGGGCTTGGTCGGTCTTTGAGGGCAGCGACTTCGACATTGATGCGGCTATCGTTCAAGCTTTAGCGGCATCACCTGGAATTGATTACTCGAAACTTTCGCAGCTCATGGGTATGCATCCGGTGGTAGCCAAACGGCATTACTACGAGACCGGTTCGATGCGGTGGATGGAACTCTCACTACGCAGCGTGGAGCAGGCCGAAAAGATCGCCCAAAACTACAAGCCCCAAAAAGGTGAATTTGGACAGCTTATTCTCGCCCTTCCAGGCCGAGATATGTCTTCTAGCGAGGCTCGGAGGCGTGCGCAAACATGCGCACGCCTAGAGCCGTGGCCAGTACTGATCGGCATCCCATCCAACCATGCCAGGATCGCAGATCTCTCTTCTGAACTGGTAGCGCTCGAACAAGTCAAAGAGCGTCATGAGCTGGGCGGCGATCCCGTTGCCCGACGAGAGGTCTTCGCCCGCCTCGCAGTCACCCGATCCGATCTGGAAGACCAGCTACAGACCGCTGTCTCCCTATCAAAGTGGTATGACGGCAGTGAGCAGATCGTTGAGCCAGGAGCCAAACTTTCACCAATCGCATCTGACTTGGCTGATCAGATCTATTGGTCCTGCCCGCGGGTTTGGAGCGAGCTAGTTAATCGCGATAGCTTGTCTAGCAGCAGTGTCAAAGCCCGGCGTGATTTGCTGCATGCGATGATCAATGCTGAAGGCCAAGAGCGGCTGGGGATTGAAGGTTTTCCAGCGGAGCGAGGCCTCTTTGACACGTTACTTGCTGCAACAGGCCTTTACCGGAAGGAAAGCGAGCTTTGGCAGTTTTCCCATCCTTCCGAGGCCTCGGGGGAAGACTTTGCAGAGCTTTGGAAAGCCACGAAAGAGCTATTCTCCGATGCCGGCGCCCGTGTGGGCGTGGATACGATTTACCATCTGTGGAGTTTGCCGCCATTCGGGATGAAGCAAGGCATCCTCCCTGTGTTTCTGACCGCGTTTCTGTTGGCTCATAAAGCCAACGTGGCCGTTTACAAAGAAGGCATGTTCATTCCGCGCTTGAGTGACGCTGACATCGACGAGTGTCTGCAAGATCCATCGCGATTCACACTGCGCTGGATCGCCATCGACGAAGACAAAAGCAAGATCCTCGAAGGAATTTCCAATCTGCTCGCAGAAGTCGGTGAGAAGTCTGGAGCTTCGGATCCCCTCGACGCAGCAAGAGGCCTTGTCGCCATGGTCTTCAACCTGCCTGAATGGTCACGTCGCACCCAACGAATGGGGGATACGGCAAAATCCATACGCGATATGTTACTCAAGGCCAGTGATCCACACAAAGTGCTGTTTGTCGATCTAGCTTCACTGTTGGGCGCCGCCGATGGCAAATCCTATGTGGAGGAGCTTCGCGCTCCATTGCAGGAGATCGCGACTGCCTATTCGAAGATGCTCGCGGAAGTCGAAGCCAAGATGCTTGAAGCCCTTGATGCAACCCTTGACGACCTTGAGTCGCTGCAAAACAGAGCCAAATCTGTGGCGGGGGTTGCAGGGAATTTCCGTCTGGATGCGTTCGCGACACGTCTTAGCTCCTATGATGGCTCCCGCGAGTCTTTGGAAGGCCTTCTGAGTCTGGCTGGTGACAAGCCTCCCCGTGATTGGGTCGATCGGCACATCGATGCAGCCGTGCTAGAGCTCTCCCTATTAGCGCGCCGGTTCCGTGAGGCGGAGGCCTTTGTATCAGTGCAAGGCCGCGAGGCTCATAGCGAAGCAATCGCCGTGGTCATCGGAGCTGGCGCAGACACAAAGACGATCTCCCACACCTTCGCCATTTCAGAGCGTCACTGGGCCACTGTCGACGGCAAGGCGGCAGAGCTAGTCTCGATGCTGCGAAGCCAAGGCTTGGGTACCGATGTATTGCTGGCCATCCTGGCCAAAACCGGCATGAAACTGGTGACGGGTAAGGAGAAACAAAATGGCTGAACGGCACGTCTTGGGTATCTCTGGAGGCAAAGACAGCGCTGCTTTGGCCGTGTGGATGCGCGACAAACATCCCGAGCTGGACATTGACTACTTCTTCACGGATACGGGTGAAGAGTTACCCGAGGTTTACGAGTTCTTGGGGCGCCTTGAAGGCTACCTTGGCAAGCCCATAGTGCGGCTAAACCCACGCCGAGACTTTCGCTTCTGGCTCCGAGAATACAACCATTTCCTACCCAGCCCACAGACCCGTTGGTGTACTCGCATGTTGAAGTTGAGGCCATTTGAAGATTGGATCAAGCCTTGGCTGGCGGCAGGAGATAAAGTCGTCTCGTATGTAGCCATCCGAGCCGATGAAGACTACCGCGAGGGCTATTCCGCAAAGGCTCCCAACCTAATAGTCAGGCTCCCTTTCCGCGAAGCCGGTGTGGATAAACCAGGCGTGGTTGACATTTTGGAATCATCAGGTGTCGGCTATCCAAAGTATTATGAGTGGCGCTCGCGTAGCGGCTGCACCTTCTGCTTTTTCCAGCAAAAGATCGAATGGGTGAGACTTAAAGAGCACCATCCCGAAGCCTACGAGAGGGCCAAGGAGCTAGAGAAAGACGCTTTGGAGCACGGATCGCCGTTCACTTGGTCTAAGGGCGAGTCCCTCTGGGACATGGAGAAGCCCAAGCGCATCGCTGAGATAAAAGCAGAATACGAAATCCGGCGAGCCCGTCTTCGTAGAAGCATTCCGATCAACCCGCTCCGCCCGGTCAAAGAGTGCCCAGAGGACCTCGATGATGTCTACGGCGAAGATGAGGGTGGTGGGGCTTGCGCAGTATGCCACAAGTAGATCACTGGTGGACAGGGAAAATGAGCTCAGATCAATCGAATCTCAGCACCCCTCCGCCCTGCTCCAGTTGCGCGGAGATATGGTGGATCCATTGGTCAAGACAAAAAGAGGGTCAGTTTAAGCTAGTACTGGCATCCTCATCATCCGATAGTGGGCTGTGCCCTTCTGGTCGATCTCTTTGAATAAGAGGAGGTGTCAGCGACGCCTCGGGATTTTGAGCGCCACTGCGGCAACTTCATCGGGTTCTTCGATCGATACATAGCTCAGCATTTCCTCAGTGCGAGCTATCGCAGCCAAGGGTCGAGCTTGTCGAAAACGCGCTGGCACAAGTGCTCGGAGCGCTTCGCGATGAAGGCCGAATCCCAGTGGAGGCCGCTCTGCCCTCTGAACGCCAGCGGTGCCAAGTGCGAGAGATAGCTCGAAGCCGCAACCAGTGTCGATAGAGCCGGCGGCACGCTGCCAATGCCAAGAGAGGCTGCCAAGGTGGCTCCTGTTGGCCCTGCTGCCGTCGCCTCTGGCGTGGTGAGGTTCCAGTAGTAGAAAACCTTGTCGGGCCACTCCGAATAGATCGACGAATTCACAGGGCCCGAGAGCAGCGTCAAGTTGCCGATCTTGTCAACGATTGAATAATTGCCCGGGTAAATCGTGGCGTCGAAATGGGAGGCGAACTTAATCGACGAAGGTTGGTCACGGGTGGCGACATGCTCGATGACCTCATAAGAACTCGAGTGCCAGACCCGGCAGTTGAGCAGGTCGGCCGAGTTGGCCATCCCGTCGGTGAAGAGGCCTTCGTTGCCCGCGGCGATGTCAGGCGCCGCGTCGTGGGCGGAGGCGAACAATGCGAAACGGCAAACCGCCTTGCGCGAGTACCAGGCATTTTCCTTTGCCATGCCCACCCAAATCTGGCGCGCTGCCGCTGCGTCTCCGGCATCGTAGATATTCTGATTTTCCAGTGCCTGCCGAAATGCAGATTTGACAAAGGCGGACGTCTGATTTGCTGCTCCGTTGGCAACCGAGATGTTTCCTGCCGCCGCTTGGAACAAGGCTCGATAGTCAGAGTCAGGGAAGCGGCCATGCTGCGCTCCCATGTAGAGTGTAAAGAATGCGGCGGTGGCCTCGCACACCGCCACAAATTCAGCCGCGGCTGCGGTCCTGCCAGCCGCGTTGGACTGGGAGCGAAGCAGTTTCGCGTAGAAAACGCTCAACACCGAATGCGCGAACTGATGCCCCGCATCCCTGAGATAGAACACGCACAGCCCAGCCCGGTCTGCCTGCTGTGGAGTGAGCCCCATGGTCGTCAAATGGTTGCATAAGCCAAAGGTTGCAGAATTTTTCGGCGATCTGCGCGGCTTGACGAAGGTCAGAAAGTATTCGGCCTGATCCGCGATCGTGGTTACGAAATCGATCGACTTTTGGGTGGGGGCCCCAGCCGACATCGAGCCTTCAAGTGTATCGGTCAGCCAATCTCGTTCTTCGCTGAATCGCCGGCTTCGCTCCAGTCCATTGAAGACCAAGGCCGATGACACGATGACCTTGTCCGTGAGTTCCTCCTTGTCCGACGAGTTGCTCTCGGTCTCAAAAACCCTCTCGATCCGATCGACCTGAGGCTTGATGACCGTCGAATAACCAGTGCTCCAAGCTTTTACAATCTGCGGCTTGAACACCTCAAACGCTGTCAAAGGCGTGCCGGTCGCATTCAGCGACTGAAACATGTCGAAGGCCAAGCCCAAGTCAAGGCATTCAATCACCACGAGGTGGCACGAGTTCTTTAAGAACGAACAAACTGCCAAGAGGAGCATGCCACCAAAGTAGACCAACTGCTCATCCGGCGCGAGCGCGGCGATGGTCGTCCATGTTGGCGGATAGGCCATGAAGTTTTGCAGGCTCCCGTCGGCGATGCCATTCGCCGACAGCAGCCCGCTGGCCAGATCAGCGTCGGCCGCTTGGATTTCCTCGCTGATCTTTTCCTGGAAGACCCTCAGTACAGAGCCTATGCGCTCATCGGTCGGTACCGCATTGATCGCGATGCCCGCGATGAACTTTGAGAGGAAGCTTGAAGTGTTGGAGCGATAGAAGCTATTGATGTCGCCACTGAGTGTCCACTGATCCGATACAGGGTTCGCCGACACGTCGCCCGCCCTGATGATCTTAGGCTTCAATGCCGGTTGAGCGCCGGTCTTGGTGATCTCAACCGAAAAGAACTTGCGGATGTTCGGCAGCTCATCGGTCAGCTCCCTCGCCAACGCATCGAACTCTGCCGCCGATCCGGCCAACGCCTTGAGCCTGGGCACCGTCTGGGAGATCTGCGCAGCAATCACGCAGGCCAAGATCGCGATGGAGGTGATGCGCTGCTGGCCATCGACGACGTTCGACACCTTGGTCAAAAGGTTTGGCGTGTCTGAGTGGACGTTTGTTTGGACGTTCTTCTCGTCGTGGAGGATGACCGTGCCTAGGAAGATGCTGTTCTCGGGCTTTGTCAGCGTGCGCTTGATGCTTGAGAAAATGTCCTCGATCAGCTTCGTGGCGTTCTCTTCATCCCACGAGTAGTTGCGCTGGTAGTATGGCACATAAAAGCCGCGCCCGCTCTGAGAAAAGAAGTCGAGCAGGCTGGCTGCATCGTGTTTGAATGGTTGCGCCACAAAGATCTCCCTGGATTACTGGATTGAGTTATCGGCCCGGATGGCGGCCACGGCCGCTTCGATGTCCTGGTCGGACAGGAATGGCGCCTGAGCGAAGACCAGTCCCTGCTCACCATTGAGCTTTGCGGCCAGATGCCCTCGGCCCAGAAGTAGCTCAGCCCCCGGTCGGTCGAGTGCGATCTTGGAGGTGGCCTCGCTGGACACTTTCAAGATCAAGCGGTTACCAAGGTTCTCGCGAAGTTGCATTGGCATGACATCCTTGTCGGGACGCTGCGCAGCGAAAATCAGGTGGATGCCGGCCGCGCGGGCTTTCACCCCAAGGTGCTGCACTGCAGCACCAACGGCCGCCTTATAGACGTCGTCAAGCATCCAATCGGCAAACTCGTCGTGGACCACGAAGAGCATGGGCAGTCGCTCTTCGGTAACGACCTTTGAGTTATAAGTTGGCAAATCGCGAGCCCTAGCCTTGGCAAAGGCACGATAGCGATCTTCCATCTCTTGGACCAGCGCTTCGAGAACCTCGGTAGCCTTGTCCTTGGTAGTGACGATCTCCTCCCGCATGTGTGGCAAGTCAGCCAATGGGGCGTAGTCGACTCCCATCTTCGGATCGATCAAGATGATCTGCGCTAGCTCCTTGCGATTAGTCGCCGCGATGTCCAACAACAATGCTTGGATCAGCACCGATTTGCCGCTTCCGGTTGCCCCGGCAACCAGTGAATGCGGATCGTGCGATGAGAGTCCGCCGAACTCGGATCCCAAGTTCAGATACAGCAAGGCCCCATTGATTTCTTGAAGTCCAAGCAGGAAGGACGTGTTGATACCTGCGGCATTCCTATTGAGCTCGCGGCGCGACCACAGTTCCCAAAGCGACACAACCTGTCTCTTCGCGCCTGCTACCGTCACCACGATCTCACCTGGCTTTGGCTGAACCGTTACCAAGTTGATTGCATGCGTGGTCAGCAGTTGCATCCTCTTGTTCTCGATATCTTCTACGCGCAGACGATCAGAGCCGGCAAGCTTGATCAGGCAGCCGTTCGGGGTCAGGCGCGTGCCCAAAATTGAAGCCTGGAGGCCGTAGCTGTTGAGTGCCGCCTTGAGCTTCTTGGTGACTTCCTGAGCCCATGCATCTCGCTCGACATCAGCCTGCGCTCCACCAGCGAATTTTCTGGAAATGAGTGCAGAGAGAGCTTTGCCAAGGTTGGGTGGGCTGACTGCGGGAGACGGCGCAGAAGTTGGAGCCGATGCCGAAGCTGGCGGCTTCGCGCCGGCTTTGGCAGGTTCTTGCGCCAGATCCGATGGCTCGGGCGCTGCATTTGGCTGGATCGATTCCCCGACAGATGCTTCGACGGCTTCCGCTTCCTGGACTCCGGCATCGCCGCTGGCGAGTTGCCCCATTGCGGCGAGCCAGGGCACACGAGGCGCCGGCTTTTTGAAGGCGTGGCCCTCCCATGGCTTGTGAGATCCAAGCCTCGCCCGAGCCTCGTAGATGCCCGAGCCCTTTGCATAGGCTTCGGCAAGCTTCCGAAGGTCGGGACGGTCGAAGACTTCCTGCCAGGCCTGGACGGCACTGGTTACTTCGAGCAGATCCTGGTCGGATGCGGAGGCTGAACCGGCGTCCGAGGTGTGGACGTAAACATGGGAATAGCCTCGCAGGGATATTTCCACATCACCCTCGCGAAGCTTCGATCGCGCCCGCTCCATGAGCCCGGTCATGCCAGGCGGAATCTCAGCGTCCATAAGCATGTCTGCCAGGCGAGCAAGCCATACGTCTCGATCGAGGCGACCAGGATCTCCAAAGAGCGCCTCGCGGAACATGCCCAATGTGGCCAGGAGCTGGTCCCTTGAATCGCGCCGAGCCTTGGCGAGCCCATCGGCCGATACATACTTCGACTCGACGATCGAGATGACGATGCGGACGGCTTCCTCCCGCTCTTCGACATTGAGCGCAAGGATGTCTGCGATTCGGCTTTCGTGCTGGGAGAGCCAGCTCGCGTAATCGTCCAGCAGGAAATACGCCGTCAAGATCTGCCCCCCGTTGGCAGCGGCTTTGAACTCCTCAGCCAACAGGCAGCGGCTGAGAACCAAGCCGATCATTTCGCCAGCCGAGACGCCTCTCTTTGCCGCGCGCAGGACAATGTCACCCGAAATCGAGAGTGCGTCGCGCTTGGCTTTTTCTGTGGTGGACCAGATCTCATCGGAGCCAAGCTGGAGATTCAATTCATTGAGCCGCCTGCGGACCAAAACACCCAACAGTCGGAGCTCTGAGGTCGAACTCACGATGATGTTGCGGCCATTTGTCGAGCCCCGGCGATAGCGCACCACTGTGATATTGTTGTGCTGAAGCTGACGTTTGTCCAAGAGCTCGTCGTAGGTGGCGACCCATTCTGCCAACTCATGAGCGTCTTTGATCATCCCGGCTAGCGCCGGGTTCTGCAAAGAAATTCTGCGAGCTGGAAGGAATCGCTGCTCTGGCGAATCATCGGTCTGTCGGCAGACCGCGCCGACAGCCGACACATAGGCCCAGCCAGAAGCCGTTTGCCATGGGCATGTCAGGAAGGTGGTCGATTTCAGTTCGTTCTCGCCCGACACGCTTCGATAAGACCATCGCGAAGGAGCGTGTTCCAAGTTCGGCCGATCGTTGGTCCATTGCACAGGGAGCCACTCAGACTGGGCGGCTCGCGCGACTACGTCATGCAGGAACGCGACATCGAAGGCCTTGAAGCCATGGGTGCTCTCAACAGGCGTGGAGGAAATCGGCGTCACCGAAATGCGCAACTTCGAGATGAAGTTGTCGCTGGTCTCGCTGACCATGGGAAGGTCTGGGTTGTCTCCAACCTTGTTGACCAACTCGCCGTAGACGCCGCGCAGCTTAGCTGGATCCGAATGGCGCACCGATACACTGCATTGGAGTTTCCCCTCTTCTTGGATCGATGAGAGCTCGCGCACTGTTGCCAACGGCAGCTCGGCCGCGTCGGCGTTGTAGAGCACTATGCTGAGGTTGCTTGTCTCGTGGGGCTGCAGTCCGACATAGCGCTCCAAGAGTTCGCGCGCTTGCTTGGCAGCCGATGTCGGATCGACATCGGTCATTGCCTCTTCGGCGCCGCGAGTCGGAGATTCCAACAGGCTGTAGCCATTGACAGTGCTGCTCTCGGATACCAGAGTCGGAACGCCTCCTCGATTAAGGACGGCAATTTCTGGATAGAAAGGGTGGGCGATCTCATCGGCGAGCTCGCGCATGAAAATCTCACGGTCTCCGTAGAGGATATTTCTGCTGGAGAGCAAGTGTGTCGCGAAGCCCGCGACGCGACGCGACTTGACTGCCAAGGCCTTCATCCGTTCCGGGTGCCACGGCGGAATGATCATGGCCGGGTTGCTACCAACGACGCAGACGGTTCCGACTGAAAGCACTTCGGAAACAAGTCGCGAGCGGCAGACATCACCACGGGCATGAGCCATGAGGGCCGAAAGCAGGGCGCCAAAGGATTCAGCCTGCCTCATGACGGCCTCGCCATGCAGACCAGTTGAGACAAAGTCCTGCATCGCCTTGATGTAGTCCTCTTCGAACTTGTCCCAAGAGGAGCGAATTTCGTCGCGTTGGTGTGCATTCAGGCGACCTTCAGCGGCGAGATCTTTGATCCGCCCCTTGATTTCATGGCGCAGGCTACGCAGCTTGTTTACTGCCGGAACCAGAGAGCCGGCATTGGTCGAGTAGGTCGCCTCCAATGTGCCCGTGTCTTGCAGAGAGACATTTTGGACGCCGCCCTTCTTGCTCACCAGGCGGCGGTAGACTTCGGTCGACCCTACCGCCCCCTTCTCTAAGAGCCGCCGCATATCGGCAACCATCGATAGGCCAATGGTGGTCGGCTTGTACGTCCAGAGCAATTGAGTCTTAGCCAGCACCGTCTCCTTGTCTTTGGAGACCTGGACAAGAGCAACGTCGAATTTGATCTGCAAAGCCGGACGTAGAGTGAGGAGTTGGGTTTGAGCTTATTCTTCTTGTCGCTTCGAAGTTCTTTTTCCTTAGCGAAGAATGCCTCGTATTCGAAGAGTGGATCAGGCAGGTTGGCATTGCCAAGCCGTTCAGCTTTCCACTCAGCCTTCAAACCCATGAGCTCCTTCAAGCCTCGATACATCGCGGAGAAGTAGCTGCCTGCGTCGTAGTTAAAGCGCTCGCGCCATTCCTTGCGGCCCTTGGCGACTGAAAATCGCAAGATCCGATCTCCCTGGGGATCGCGCAGGCCTGCATGCAAGCTGTTGACGACGCGGGCGAAACCATCGAAGAAGTCGTTGCATTCTATAGGCTTGCCATATAGGGCTTTCTCCCAACGAGAGCAAAGCTTGGCGTCTTGCTCCAAGAGCCTGCGCTGCTTGACGAAGAACTCCTCGTCCTCCTCGGTGAAATCGGACCGCCGCTCCCGGCCCTTCAAATCCTCCAATAGCTTGCGACCTTCAGCGTCGAGGGCAATCTCTTGGTCGCAGTCATGGTCGAAGAAGTGAATCGTCGACTCAGCCAATCCCAGTTGCTTTTCCTTAGGCTTATCAAAAGCGAGGTATACGCCATCGGCTTCCCACTCGAACTGTGCCAAGGCATCGGAGGTTTCAGCATCCCCCGCAGGAGCTGCCGCGAAGGCTTCGAGGGCCAGTCTCGCCGCATCAGCAATGTCAGCAGAGTTGGCTTCTATACGTTCGATAAGCTCTTCCGGATCCAAGGGTTGGCCGTTTTGGCGAAGCTTCTTGAGCAGAGGCGCCCTCTGCGTGAAAAGTTTAGCGAATGCTTTTTGCCATGGTTTTCGCGAAGCCGTGTACGTCTTAGTATTCGAGAAAAACGAACTATCTCTAGGGAGCCCTGAGCTAGGCAAAGCAAAGCCCACTGCATCGCGTATAGGCAGCCCATGTGTGGAAATGGCATCCACAATCGCGGAGCAAAATTCGCCGAGTTGGACTAGCGAAAGTTCAGAGGAAGTAAGTAGGCCTCCAAGGGCTGCAACGAAAACCGCTCTGTCGTCAGACACAGGCGAAATACCGCCGGCATGGAGAGCAGCCTCGACCCACGGCTCGGCCTCGGCTCGCATTTCCTTGGCACCGATCGCCATGACGTGCCCGAGAGTATCCGCAAGGTTATGCTCGCTGCCGTTGGCCGTCAGGATCGCCGCCTTGGCAGTGGCGGCGTTGTTGCGGACGTAGCCTGCGTTGTGCTGGATCAGGATTTCAGATGGCAAGCCCTGACCCTCCACCAAAGCCTCGGGGATCATCAGGTCCACTTGGGCGTGCAAATCCGAATTGGCAAGGATTGCTCGCGCCACCGCTGCCACTTGACTGGCAGAAAGTTTGTCGAGCCTGAAAAGGGCCGCTGAATCGACAGGTTGGCCAGGATTGGATATGCGCTTGGCGAGAATGTTCGCGCCGACGCGTCCGATAATTCGATCGGTTAGCATGCGACATTTCCCTTAAACGCAAATGGGTTTTCAACAAATGAGCAGGAATCCGAGAGCCTGCGAACCAGGCCGAGGCCAACAAGCCTGGTTTCAAGGTTGTCGCGGTTTTCGCTAAGCTCCTCCTGGTCGACCAACTTGGCATCCAGTAGGCTGGAGCCTTCGGCGTCGCCGATGATCAGGCCATATCGGCGCTTGGCCTCGGCAAGGAACTCATCGAATTGCATCCGATCGTCGACGGTCGACACCACGATCGACTTGAGCAGCCGATCATCGGGGGCATAGCGTGTGCGCCGCGATAGCCTGCGAGAGCTTAGACCGATAGCCCGCGACCATGCTGCATGGATCTTGCCAACATGCTGCCCATGCCGAGCCAAAGCCTTCTCAACCAAATTAGCGACCAAGTCGTCAGGACTCTTCCGAGAGTAATCGTCGTCATCACCGCCATCGACCGGCGGCCATTGGAAGCGCTCACGTATGAGCTCGATTTGCTCGGCCTCAGAAAACTCAGCCCCGGCAGCAGCGGCCCAGGCAGCGTCCAGCCGAATCGACTCAACATGTGCAAGCACAGCCTTGGATGACAAGGCTTGATTGAACTGGTAGCTATCACCGGAGAGAACTCGGACCTTGGTTCGCCCCTTAGATACAATTTCACAGACGATCTCGACGGGATCATCATTGCCAGCCACCCTCTTGGCCCTCTCCAGGAAGTAGAGGAGCATGTTGAGCCCAGAGATTACTATTAGGTGCTCCAACGCGTCGTAGATCGGCATATCCTTGTTAAGGATCGACAGCCAGTCCTCGCAAATTTGATCGAAGCGCGGGTTAGATGCCTCGGGCAGATAACCCGCAGAGCGCCGATCGTCTGCGAGCTGCGGCTCACCCTGCAAAACCCTTGCCAATCGGTTCATCGGAGAACCTCGATTGAACAGGCGTTTAGAGAGAATATCGCCAAGCTCCTCGCCTCGCTTGGCCCGCGCAAGCATGAGATAGAGCAGCTCGCCCGTCCGTGCAAAGAAGCGCCGGTCGTTGCTCATCTTGCCTCGCGAATCGATCTCCAAGTCCTCGTAGAGGGCGTCCGGGCCGAAGGGGAAGACGAACTTGGAGCTCCAGCGCTTATTACTGCGGGATTCGAAGGAAGATGAGCGCAGGAGCTCAATGGCCTTGGCAAAGTCGTCAAAGCTGGCGAACGAGCGGCGCAGATACGCCATGTCCGCATCGCCATTGCCTGTTGCCCCCTGAGCAAACCGCTCGAACCACTGCCTCCACTTCTCCTCGTCGGATGCAGCGCTATCGGCGATCAATTCGACGTAGGGATTATTGAACAGCAGGCCGCGCAGGCGGATTTGGCGCTGCGGTTTGAACATGACGGTACCACCGTGCTCCTCGCGCAGCTTCAGCGGCCGATCCAGATTCGAGCCAAGCACCCCCAGAAATTCGAGGACTGTCAAGTGCGGCAACTGCTCGTCATAGAGGCGGTGCCCCCAAATGTTTTCATCGACACAGAAGTCGACGCTCTTGATTTCCGGCCGTTTGATGATTGCACTCATTCCAGTGCCCTCACAATTACTGGGCGCGAGAAACCGCGGCCGCCTGGCTCGATATCGATGAAGTTGAGAGTCAATGCGGAAGTCTCGCCGCCAACCTCGTCGTCGTTAGCCATGCCGGCCTTCCTGACAATCTCAGCCTTGCGAAGGAGTTTCGCCTTGAAGGCCAACAAATCTTCGAGGCATTCGTTCGAGAAGCTTGCCGGCAGTGCTCCCTCGGCCACGCGCGAAAGGAACTCGTGTCGGATGGGCGTCAGGTCGAAGGCGACCGAGTTGCCGGCTCCCACCGCGAGTGACACGTCGAGTTGCGGCCTGCCAGTCTCTTCAACGAGCCGTATCGCCATGCCAACCCCGCCTTGCCTACGGGAGGGCGTCTCATGGTCGCAAAGGACACTCACCCGGCTTTGCGTGAAGCCGCCCGAGCTCGCGATGAAGATTCGATCGATGTTTTCGAGAAGGAGCCCCGTCAGCACCCGGTTAAGCCCCTTGGCAATGCGCTCGCGGACTGCCTCGCCGACTGGCCTCTTTGCCTTGAGGGCTCCGATGGTTTCAAGATAGTCGCCGGCAAAGCGGAAAGCGGTCATCGACCAGTGGGGATAGCCGGGCTCCCTATCAGGGAGCGTAAAAAAGAGCCGGCGACGCTGGTCTTCGAGCATTTCGAGGAATTCGGCAGAGCCGCCTTCCAGTCGAGCACCTTCATAGCCCTCCAAGTAAGCATCTTGGGCTGCGCGAAAAGCCGCTCCAGCCCCATAGATCGGGTCGTTGGACACTAGACGAGCAAAGTCGGCTTGGAGCCGAGGGTCGTCTTTGCCATAGACCAGCAGCCCATCAGCAGCATTGGTGGATTCTTCGCCCACGCCAAAGCTGGACATCGCCTTGAAGATGAGGCGCTCGGAAGCCCTGCGTTTGGGCAGATTTGCGCCAAAGGTATTTGCATAGATGCTTGCCTTGCCAACGCTGCCGCTCTCTTGAATCTTGGTGACATCGGAGCACGTCATCAGATTTTCTTTGGCCAGCCTTGCATCCGAGCAGCCCAAGACCATATTCGAGCAAAGTGCAAGCAGATCGCGCATGGGCAAATGCATTCCATTGAGCCTTGCGATTTCAACCAAGTCTCCAAGGCGCCGGAAGAGTTGTCCGCCATCGTATTCGCCCAGCAACCGGCGGCGATTTTCGTCGATGGGGCAGACCTTTCCATCGGCTTTAAGCGCACAACGCTTACAGTTTTCCCATTCAGGATGCCCAGCGACAGCCGTGGCCACCTCTTCTAAGGTCTTGCGGTTGGTTGTACGGCTGAGGTCGAAGACAGCGAGTCGATCAGGTGCGGGACCCGCTTGCAGAAAATGCTCTTGAAGCGGTTTACGAAGCGGATGAACTCGGCCCTGCCGCTTTCCCAGATCGCGTAGACGATCGAGAATTTGTCCATGATTAGCCGCTAGGATCACGATCTCCGAGTTATCGCCGCCAAGGACAGAGTTTTCGAGCCGCTGAAGGGAAAAGTCGCTCTCGTCGCCATTAAACTCGGAGAGGTCTTTGATAAAGACCGCCATACGTCCATCAGCCAGGCAATGCTCCTTCACGTTGCCCTTGCTCGCCCAGACCTTGGGGTCACCCCCGATCTGAGTCCACAGCGCCCGACAGTGATAGGTCTTGCCGTCGCCCGCAGTGCCTGCGATTAAGAGCGATCCCGGAGCACTGGATTCGATGTGTTGAACCATGTCATCGAGTAGTGGCGTCGAAATGCTGATCGGCTGGATCTTGGCTCGGCCTAGGGCTCCTGACACGTACTCGTCGAACATGGTCAGATTGTTCGACGTTGGGCCATAACTGCGAAGAAAACGGACCCACGCGCTGGCCGGTGGAGTTTCGCTATTGCTTTCGTATCGCTGCGGGGAACTCATCATATGTGTGTTACATATACCCTAAACAACTAGATGTCCGATTGACGTTGTCGGTCTCGGCGACCCGTTCGAGCTTATTGACACCAAGCGGGCCCTAGTATTTTTAACATCTGCATTCTGTTTCATGTCACACCATTAAGCTTACCTCAGACGTGCATTGTATACCATACGCCTTGCTGATCAGCAGTTGGCTGGCTGGCGTCGGGACCCATCATTTGCTCAGATATGGTAAAGAGAAACGCCGTGCTCGGCACGCCTTTTCGCGCGTCCATGCGCGAACGGCCTTGCGCTGGCGATTGGACGAATGGGCCCCGGCCGCCCTGGTCACCGGCGTACCGTCATGTGCCTCGATGGGCGCAGACGGCACACTCCCAAATGGCTGAACGGCCACCAAGCGGCACTGCACGCGCCTACACTCCCAGCTGTCGCGGTCGTTTCGGCGGATGCAGTACACCGCGTGGTCTATCGGGGACTACTCGCCCTCGCTTCGCTCTCCAGGCGAGTAGCATTTTCTAGCTCTCACTTTAAGCACGCTGAGTCAGCAGGATGGAACGCAGGATGGAACGCAAGATAAAGGGGGAATAGAGCGGCGGCTGTCGGTTTCTTGGAGCCGTGAAGCAGCCCTCGCTTCGCATCTGTCGGTTCGGCCCTCCCCGGCGTTGGGGTGCGTACCCGGTACGCACTGCCACCCCGACATTGGAGAGATGAGTTTCCACAACTCACCGGCTCTACTCTCCCTGCCTCTGTCGCTTCCGCCTGTCCCGGCGGGTTGAAGTCCGGGATTTCGCTTAGGCCTAGGATGGAATCCCGGATTCCACTTTGTTGCTCTTGGAGTGCGTACCCGATACGCACTCACCCGCTCCGCAGCGCGCTATACCCTCAAATTTCAGCGTTCAGCCGACGTCAGGCGGCATCCAGCACCCGTAGCTCTATGTGCAGCCCGGCTGCTGTCGCCATGTTCACCAGCATGTCCAGGCTAAACCGGTCGACCTTGCCGCGCACCAGATCGGAAACGCGCGGCTGTGTCACGCCAAAAAGCCGGGCTGCTTGGGCCTGATTCATCCCGGTTCGGACAATATGGTTCTTCAGGGACATCATCAACTGGGAGCGGAGCTTCATGTTCTCCGCTTCCTCTCGGGTATCCTCAATCGCATCCCACACGCTTGCATAACGTTCATTGCTCATGATGGCATTTCCTTCGATAGGTCCCGATACCGCTGCCCCGCTAAATCCAGATCCGCCTTGCGGGTTTTCTGGGCCTTCTTCGGAAAACAGTGCAGCACATAAATCGCGTCGGCAAATTTTGCCACATACAGAACCCGGTAAATCCCCATTGTATCCCGTATCCGAATCTCCTGAACTCCCGAACCCACGCTATTCATCGGCTTCCAGTCGTCCGGCTCCATTCCCCTCTGTACCTGATCCAACTGGTACCCCGCTTCACGCCTGGCCGACAGAGGAAAGGCTCTGAGGTCGTCCAAGGAAGACCCCAGAAAGACGATGGGTTTGAGAGCTGTCATCCAGCAATTATACAAAATCTTGTATAGACCAACAACGTCAACTTCATCAGCGCCCTCCCCAGCGTTGGAGTGCGTACCCGGTACGCACATCGTTATCTCCGCCCGTGTCGGTCTATACCCCGACATGAAGCAAGCAATCCATCTCCTGACCCCATTTCTGATCGGCGCGGCTATTGGCTGGCTCGCCTGGCCCCACGCCATTTGGTTTGCCTCGGCGGCTTTGGTGGCGGTTCCCATGGTTGCCTATCGTGGCTGGACGGGACCATTTCTGCTGATGCTCGGCTATCACCTGGCAACAACCTGGGGACTTATTCATGGGACGGCGGTGTTCTTTCCGTCTGCCGGTTTGCTCCTGGGATTGGCCTTCTGGGCAAGTTCGTCACTGATCTTCGCTCTCCCCTATGGCTTCTACGGGCCCATCTTCCACCGGGCCCGGTCGCTGATCGGCTCGCCGTGCGCTGGCGTGTTGACCACGGCTTTGCTGTCGGCCATCTCCACCATCCTTCCCCCACTGGGGATCATTGGATGGACCTCTCCCTGGCTGGGGGCCATCTCGGAGGGATGGACGGGCGTGATGCTGGTGTTGCTCGGTATCGCGTTGACGGCCTTAGGAAGAAAAGCGGTATTGACCAGTCTGGCGGTTGGTCTCGGCACGGCCGCCGCCTTGGGGGCGGGATCGCTTGTGCTGGCCGCGCGCCATCCTGCTCCCGCCGGTTGGGTTGGGGTGAATACCCGCCTGGGGCATCTCGATTCCCCGCTGTCCTACGTCGAGGCTTCGATGCGACTGGAGCGAAGCACCATGGCATTGCTGCACAAGGGTGTCCATATGGTTCTGCTGCCGGAGACCGTAGCTGGACCCTGGCTGCCGGGGACGGAGGATATCTGGGGGCCAGTGGTTCACTGGACCGCCGCCCACAAAAGCCAGACAGTTTTTGTCGGTGCCTTTGTCCCCCACGGTCGCGGCTACATCGACGCGCTCGTGCAGATCCACGATGGGCAGACCCAGATGCTCCCCGATCACATCCCCGTGCCCTTCTCCATGTGGCATCCCTGGAAACCTGTGGGAAGTTTTCGCATGGCTCCCTTTTCCCAGAAACCAGAAATGACCACGGTGGGGGCCCTGCGGGTAGGATATTTGATCTGCTACGAGCAACTGCTGATATGGCCGGCGCTGAATCTGGCGTTCTACCGCCCTGAGGTTCTGCTGGCTCCGGCGAACGACTGGTGGGCCAGGGGAACAGACATCCCGGCGATTCAGCGAGCTTCCGCCAAGGCCTGGGGGACTTTTCTCGGGGTTCCGGTGCTCTTCGCGGTGAACCAGTGATGGCTGCGCTATCTCGGGCCCACTCGGTCTATACCCTGTGCATGAAAGCAAAAGCCCTATTCCGAAAATGGGATGCTGCACTGATTCGGTACTTCGAGCGTCCCGCCCCCCGCAAGATGGCGGAGGGACTGCTCTGGGCCGCCAAGCATCTCGAAACCCTGTTTTTTCTCCCGTTCCGGCTGTTCTTTGTTCCCATGGTCTGGGTTCTGGATCGTCATGCCAAGAAGATGCGGGAAATTCGGGACCGGCTACGGGACAAGGGGAACTACTCATGAACCGAACCAAAACCAAGGCCAGAAGGGACGCTGTGCGCTGGCCCGGTGTTTCGGCCCATAGCCTCCGTCCCTGCAACCCACACTGGAGCAACCTGTGAAGCGCTGGTACGTCTGGGCAAAACGACTGCTTTGGTGGCTGTTCTGGGCGATCGTTGGTCTGCTGTGCCTGCTCGCTGGCGTGGGGATCTGGATGCAACGGGAGCATCTGGTCCTGAACCTGTCGACCTGCGAGCCGTTGGGTCTCTACCAACTCATCGGCAACCCCTATCCGCTGCACGATGGAGAGCTGGTGGAAGTCGAGCTTCCCGATCCCATCACCCATCCTGCGGTCGCCGAAGGCCTCCGGGACCACTGGTTTCCCGAGAATCAGCCTTGGATCAAGCAGGTCGGGGCACTACCCGGCCAGACGGTCACGCTCTCCCGTCAGGGGGTCTGGGTGGATGGCCGCTACCTGCCGAACTCGCACGTGGACCGGCGCACCCCAGGCGGGCGGGATGCGATCCTGCATTACCCGTTCGGCACCTACCACCTCAAAAACGGCCAGGTCTGGCTCTACGCACCGGGGAACTACGCCTTTGACTCCAGCTATTACGGGCCGGTGTCCCAGGGGCATATCCTGCAAGCGGCACATCCGTGCTGGATCCTCCCCGGTAGCCAATACTGGCTTCGGAAGGGGGATTGATGCGGCTTTCCCAAAACCAGCGGGGGCATCCGGCTGAGCAATCGGGCTTTGGCTCTACCCTCGGAACGTCAGCAACAATGGAGTCGGAGCCCATGCGTGTCTTGCAAGAAAGGGGCAGCCGATATGCCGAAGTCTCCACCCGCCTGCCCGTGAAGATGCACCTGTACACCAAGGCGCTGGCCTTCGCCCTGGGAAAGACGCTCAAGTCCATGTATCAGGACTGCGCGGAGCAGTTCCTCACCGAAGCGCCGTGGAAATACGGCCTGCGCTGGCGGCCTACCAAGGGCCTGACCACCCGGCTTTCGGAGGTGGGCAGCAAAACCGTCACCGGCTGGACGCAGGTCAACGTGCGCGTCCGGTACGAGACCGCCATACGGCTGGAGGCCTTGGCGGCGAAAGAGAAGATCAGCGTGTCGAGCCTCTACTACACGATGCTCTACTGGTGGGCCTGGTACCAGTACCCACCCGCCTACGAACGGGAACGGCGAGCGAAAGCTCTTGCGAACAAGGGGGATTCCTCATGAAGTTCATTACGGTAACGAACCAGAAGGGCGGAGTTGGGAAAACCGCCCTGTCCCTGCACATCGCCGAATACGCGGCGCGGGCCAAGGGCGCACGGACGCTGCTGGTCGATCTGGACGGCCAAAGAAACGCGACCTTTCTGGCTACCGGCAGAGCACGGTACGAAGCCGGTACGGTGCTTGATCTGTGGAATGACGAGTTGCCGGTTCCGAGGCCCATGGCGTCGCGCATGTCCTTTGACGTGCTGCCCGGCAACGAGTATGCCGCCGAGGTCGACAAGCAGCCCGTAGAAGAGACACAGAAAGCGCTGTACCGGCTGCACTCCCTCGATTACGACCTGGTGGTATTCGACACGCCGCCCGCCGTGGGCGCCCGACAGGTGGTTCCCATGCAACAGGGCGGATTGCTGGTGGTCCCTCTGGAGCCGGAGATTCAGGCGATCCAGGGACTCGCGGGGCTACTGCACATCTGGACGGACATTGCCCAGGAGATTCGTCTAGACCTGCGGCTGGTGGTCAACAAGCGCATCAAGAACTCCACGCATCAGGAAGCGATTCTCGACACGCTCCGCCGCTCTGCTGCGGCTGGACCGCATATGCTCCCGGAGGAACTGACCGCTCGCACCCTAGTGCCCAACGCGCTAAAAGACGGGAGGCCGGTCTGGGATTACGACCGGAGTGACCCGGCAGCGGCGGTGTGGGCAGGAGTCTGCAAGCAACTCACGGAGCAGGTTTTGGCGGTAGACGATGCCGAGACGCAGGAGGAAGCACATGGCTAAGGTCGATATCAGCAAGGCGATTCAGAACCACGTCACCCGGCGGGCATTCCAGGATTTGGAGGCCGCTGTCGCCAAAAAGCCTGCGGACACACCCCAATCGGCCTACCAATTTTTGCCGCTGGATGCCATCGAGCCGGACCCGGATCAACCCCGGCGCATCTCCGGTATGTCGGACGGTGATGACCCGCACGGGCTGGAAGAATTGGCGGGCAGCATCCAGGCACACGGCGTCATCCAGCCCATTACGGTGCGCTCTCTGGGCGGTGGCCGCTACCGCATCGTCACCGGCGAGCGGCGCTGGCGTGCCGCAAAAATCGCCCTGCAATCGGGAACACCTTGCGAACGTAAGGGGTATGACCTGACGCGGATTCCGGCTGTGCTGGTGGCTCCCGAGTCGGAACACGACCGGCTGGAAATGCAGATGGTGGAAAATCTGGCACGGGAAGATATGAGCCCGCTGGATACGGCCAGGGCCCTGCAAAAGCTCATGGAAGAGACGAAGATGTCCGGACGTGAGCTGGCTCGACGCTTGGGAAAATCCGAGGGTTGGATACGCCAAATTTTGAATGTTGCCAGCCCAGAGGCTCAGGAAGTATCCAATCGAATCGGTGTTCCTCTGGAGGAGATTGGTCAGGCCGACTTGATGCGCATGAAGTCGTGGCTTGCCGATGGGCGGCAAGCTATTTTGGAGGCGATGCGCGTGAGGATTGCCCAAGGCGAGCCCTACACGCGCGCCTTGCTGGACGAGGAGGCCAACCGCTATGACTTGGAAAGCACCCTACATCTCCGTGGGCGGGGACTATCCCTGGACGATCTGCGGATACTCCAGTCCTGGCAAGCCGATCCCGAAAAGGCGGCGGCACTGGCACGGGTGCAGAGCGGCATGAGCCTGGCCGATGCCCTGGCGAGCACCGCAGACCGTACCGACAGGAACGACCAGAAAGCGGAGCCCCGAGCGAAAACCGAAACTCCGACTAGTTCCCGGAGCCACGAGCAGAATGCGGTGGAAGATTCCGGCAACGCCGGAGGCTTTGAGGACGCTCCGGAGCACTGGAACCCGGAGACGGATCGGTTAGAGCCAGAGATCGATCAACCCAGATTTGAGCGGCAGGATGCTTCGGATCCCGTAGCCAGCCCGTACACGGCAGTGGAACAGGCCAGTCGCGGTCGGAGTGACTCCCTCACGATCGAGCTACCAGGCGAGCTGATCACCTTGATCTTTGAGAAAGCAGGCCTGGCCCGCCCTCTGGATCTGGATCGGGATACCCTGCTGGATGCCTTGGGCAGGGCCCTGTCGTGAGCAACCGCTGTGCAAATCGGGCTTCACGGGTCTGCGGGAAAGCAGGTGCCTTTCGAGCCGATTTGCACACAAATTGCACGGAAGTCGATTTGGATGGGTGGAAAACGGTTCTTAACTTTTTGTTTTTATTGGTGGCGCTTCAGGGACTCGAACCCCGGACACGCGGATTATGATTCCGCTGCTCTAACCGACTGAGCTAAAGCGCCGTTGCAGGCCCGCTATTTAAGCCGCTCGGGCAAATCCTGTCAATAGGAAGTCGCCCAGCCGAACGGGTCCGGGTATCAGCCCAAGTGCCCTACTTCGATCTTTTAGAGGCCGCATCCAGATAGGGAAGAGGAACCTTGTCGTGCGGAGAAATCAACGCAAAAGGCGCCGCCGCAACAGAACAGTGGCGAGGACATAGGCGCAGAGCGCGTAGGCCAGCAGGACGGCAAGATGCAGCTCCACCTGCGTGGGCGCGTGCCCGGTCAGGAGCGGACGCAAGAGCAGAACGGCATGGGTGAGGGGCAAGACTGCGGCGATGTTTTGCGCAAAGGCCGGCAGGGTATGCAGCGGATAGAAGACGCCACAAAAGAGGAACATGGGTGTCACCGCCAGGGTGAAGTAGTACATGAAAAAATCATAGCTACGCGACAGGGCAGTAAAGGCCAAGGCGATGGCACCAAAGCTCAAGCCCGTCAGCAGAATGACGGGCAGGGCGAGAAGGACCTGCCAGTGCCAGTCGATGGCACCGAAAAAGCTCGCCACGATGATGATCGCCAGGGCACTGATGGCCCCCTTCAGCGCACACCAAAGCAGCTCGCCGGTGACAATGTCGCCCATCTGCAGGGGTGTCGCCAGAATCGAGAGATAGGTATTCTGCACCGCCATGCGCGTGTAAGCTGAGTACAGCCCCTCGAAGGTTGCGGTGTTCATCGCCGAGCTGGCGACGATCCCCGAGGCAATGAAGGTAATGTAGGGCATGCCTTCCATCCGCCCGACGAAGTGACCCAATCCGTAGCCAAGCGCCAGTAGATAGAGCAGCGGGTCGACAAAATTGCCGAGCAGGCTGGGCAGGAGCAACTTGCGCCAGACCAAAAAATTCCGCCGCAGTACCGCCAGGGCGCCCCAACTGGGCAGAAACCAGGCCATCAGCCTTCTTCCTCCCGCAGTTCGCGCCCGGTCAGACGCAGAAAGACATCCTCCAGGGTCGCCGGGCGCTGCAATAGCTGGTACTGCGGATCAGCAGCAAAGTGGGCGCGGGCTGCATCGAGCCGGGCATCGAAGAGCAGCAGGGTATCGCCGGCGCGTTCGGCGGCCGCCACCCGCCCCTGGTGCCAGTTTTCCGGATCGGGCAGGCCACCATCGCGGCGGCGCAGCTCCAGCACCTCCCCGGGAATCTGCGCCCGGATCAGGCTCTCGGGGGAATCTTCCGCGCGGATGCGCCCGCCATCGAGGATCCCCACGCGATCCGCCAGACGTTCCGCCTCGTCCAGGTAATGGGTGGTGAGCAGCAGGGTAACGCCGCTGCGCTGTAGCTCCCGTAGTCGCTGCCAGAGCAGATGGCGGGCCTGCGGATCGAGGCCGGTGGTCGGCTCGTCGAGAAGCAAAAGCTGCGGCTCGTGCATCAGGGCGCGGGCCACGGAAAGACGGCGACGCATCCCACCGGAAAGGGCCTGGATGGGACGGCGGGCAAAATCTTCAAGAGCCAGAAAAGCCAGCAACTCTTTGCTGCGGCGATGGATCTCGGCGGCCGGCAGGCGAAAGTAGCGTCCGTAGATCCAGAGGTTTTCTTCGACGGTGAAATCGGGATCGAGCTGATCGCTCTGCGGCACCACTCCAATCCGCCCGTGCCCCCCTGCCGGCCACTGCGTCAGCGGACGGCCATCGAGGCGGATCTGGCCAGCATCAAAGGGCGTCAGGCCCTGAATGCAACGTACCGAAGTGCTCTTGCCGGCACCGTTGGGGCCGAGCAGGGCGTAGCACTCGCCAACGCCCACGGCAAAAGATAGACCC
Source organism: Acidithiobacillus sp. TH-A67 (assembly GCF_057473545.1). NCBI lineage: Bacteria > Pseudomonadati > Pseudomonadota > Acidithiobacillia > Acidithiobacillales > Acidithiobacillaceae > Acidithiobacillus > Acidithiobacillus sp. TH-A67. Next base: position 84,965 of record NZ_JBYCKU010000030.1, on the reverse strand, counting down.
CGCAGCACGGGACGCCCGCCGTAGGCCTTGGCGACGGCGTCGAGCTCAAGCCGAGGAGAAGGCACGGCAGGGCTTGGCGTTGGGTGTTTCTTCTCCCAGCTGCAACTGGAAGCGGTCGAGCAAGGCGTTCTGCAGTAGATTCAGCTTGCCGTGGAAAAAATGATCGGCGGGTAGGACGATCCGCTCCGGTTGGACCGCGAGTCTCGCCAACCAAGTGCTAACATCCTTGGCCGGTACCAGCTCGTCATTCTGCCCCTGTACCACGGTCCAGGGACAGCGGGGGACGGGAGCTACCGAAAAATCGAAGAGATTGACTGGCGGCGCCACCGTCAAGAGGCGCTCGACGCGGGTATCGCGGCTGGCGGCCTGATAGGCGACGAAGGCACCAAAGGAGAAACCTGCGAGCCAGATGGGAAAGCTGGGACGTCGCTCTGCCACCCAGTCGAGAACCGCCAGGCAATCCTCCACCTCGCCACGTCCGGCATCATAGTGCCCAGCGCTCTTGCCCACCCCACGAAAATTGAAACGCAGGGAGGGAATGCCGAGGAGGTTGCAGGTGCGGCTCAGATAATGCACCACCTTGTTATTGAGGGTGCCCCCATAGAGGGGATGCGGGTGGAGAATCACCGCAACGATCCCCCGCGTTTCTTTCTCCGGACACGCGGTCAGGCCTTCCAGCATCCCGACAGGACCGGGGATCTCCACCGCCTCGCCGACGCACTCGAGGGCGAGTTCCTGGCCGTCATAGAGGTGACTGCGATCGATGGGCAGCATCAGATGCGCAGCCGCTCCACCGGCTTACCGTCGCGCAGGTGCGATTCGACGATCTCTTTCACATCCTCGGCGTCGACGTAGGTGTACCAGACCGCGTCCGGATAGACGACGGCCACCGGGCCTTCGCTGCAACGACCCAGACAACCGGCACGGTTGACGCGCACCTGCCCGTCGCCGTGAATGCCCAGCTTCTTGGCGTATTTTTTGGCCTGATGAAAGACCTCTTCTGCCAAGCCGCCGTTGTTACAGGCCTGCTCGCCATTTTCGCGCTGGTTCAGACAGAGGAACAGATGGCGCTGATAAAAACTCATGTTTGACCCTCCACTGGCATGGCGCCATGATAACCCGAAATGGCAGCGCGGGTCAGATAGCTTATGGATTTCCTCGATCAGGCAATACTCTCTGTCGATAATGCCTTGCGCACCCTCAGCGGGCAAAGCCGTGGTAGCGGCCGGGCCAATCCCGCCGCCGGGTCGCCGGACAGGCTCTTGCGCCCCTGGGAGCGTCGCCGTGCTGGGCGCATGATGCGCGTCAACCATGCTGGCGAGATCATGGCCCAGGCACTCTATACTGGCCAGGAAGCCGGCAGCAGCGACCCGGAATTGCGCGCCGTGCTGCGCAAAGCGCGCAGCGAGGAAGAAGATCATCTGCGTTGGTGCGAGGAGCGCCTGCGCGAACTCCACAGTCGCCCCAGCCTGCTCGGGCCGCTCTGGTACGCCACCGCTTGGGGCATGGGCTATGCCGCCGCGCGCCGCGGTCGCGGAGCCAACCTGGGCCTGGTCGTGGCCGTGGAAAATCTGGTCGAGGAACATCTCAAGGAGCATCTACAGGATCTACCCCCGGAAGACGAACGCAGTCGCCGCATCCTGGAACAGATGGAGCGCGACGAAGTGGGGCACGCCGAGAAGGCCGAAGAACTGGGCGCTGCGGATTTGCCCCGCCCCCTACGCATGGCCATGCAGGGCCTGTCTCGGGTGATGACCCGCGGCGCTCTCTGGGTTTAGGGGAATCCGGGCGAAGCTAGGCGGAGGCCTTGACCCGCAACGTGCTGCCGCCAGGCAGATGGATGCGATACTTGCCCGCACGCACAGCCTCCGCCATGCTGCCGATGGTCTGCTGGCTGAGCAGTTCGATGACCTCGGCCTTGAGAGGCTTCCAAGCATAGTGTACCGGGCAGGCGGTGGCGTCTTCGCACTTTTTCAGACCCAACACGCAGCCTTGCCCCAGGGGCTTGCGCTCGACGATTTCCACCACATCAAGAATGTTCTTGTCTTCCGCACCCGGCGCCAGCACAAAACCACCGCCGCGGCCCTTGCGCGATTCGAGAATGCCGGCCTTGCTGAGATCCTGCAGGATCTTTGCCAGATATTGGCGCGGTGGCACGCGCGGGTCATCCGGATCCTTGAGGTACTCCCAGATTTCGCCGCTCAGCACCAACTCTCCCGGCGGCTGGGTTGCCAGATAAATCAGAGCCTGCAGGGCATATTCGCTAGTTTTGCTGAGTAACATTCAGTCTACCGCCGTAAGGGTATAGTCGTGGGTGATTTTGGCCGTCTTGGCCAGCATGATGCTCACCGAGCAGTATTTGTCTGCGGAGAGCTGAATGGCGTGGGCAACGCGGCGCGGATCCAGGTCTTTGCCGGTCACGAAGAACTGGAGATGGATATCGGTAAAGACCTTGGGGTCTTGCTCGGCGCGTTCGGCGCTGATCTCGACACGGCAGGAGCGAACGTCCTGGCGCGACTTCTGCAGAATCATCAGCACATCGATGCTGGAGCAACCGCCCAGACCCATGAGAACCATTTCCATGGGCCGCGCGCCCAGATTGTGCCCACCGATATCGGGCGAGCCATCCATCACCACGCCATGGCCGCTGTCGGCATGGGCTACAAAGGCCATTCCTCCCGAACCCGTCCATTCTACCGTCGCCTGCATAGATTTCTCTCCGTATACCGCTTTCTGTGATTACACTACCGCCGCGGGAAAGATGCAATCGCAGAATCTGCAAGAAGCGCGCGCCAAGGGCCAACGCCTGCTGCAGTCGGCCGCCGACATTACGCCGTAGGCTTCGTGTTCCGAGAGAAGGACCAGGTTAATCGCCTGCAAAAAGCTCCTGCAGTGCCTGGCCCGGGTTCGGTGCGCGCATCAGTCCCTCGCCCACGAGGAAGGCATGAATACCTGCGCGGCGCAGGGTTTGCACGTCCGCCGGCTGGCGGATACCGCTTTCGCTGATCAGCAGTCGCCCCGCCGGAATTTGCGGCAAGAGTTCGATGCTGCGCTGGATATCGGTAACGAAAGTCCGCAAGTCGCGATTGTTGATCCCCATCAGGGGGGTCCGCAGGCACAAGGCGCGGTCCAGCTCTGCGGCATCGTGCGACTCGACCAATACGCTCATCCCGAGCTCCAGGGCACAGGCCTCCAGCTCCGCCATCTGCGCATCGGATAGCGCCGCCACGATGAGCAGGATCGCATCCGCACCGATGGCCCGCGCCTCCCAGACCTGATAGGGATCGATGAGAAAATCCTTGCGCAGCAGTGGCAGCGCACAGGCCTCGCGCGCCGCCGTCAGATAGCTGTCGCTGCCCTGGAAGAAGGACTCATCGGTGAGCACCGAGAGGCAAGTGGCACCATGCGCAGCGTAGTCGCGGGCGATTTCCACCGGGTTGAAGTCCTCGCGAATGACCCCTGCCGAGGGCGAGGCCTTCTTGATCTCGGCAATGACCGCGGCCTTGCCCGTCCCTGCCCGGTCCAACAAAGCCTGCGCAAAGGGCCGTGGCGGCGAGGCCAGACGCGCCGCCGACTCGAGATCGGCGAGCGGCAGACGCTTTTGCCGCCGCGCCAGCTCGTGGCGTTTTTCCGCCAGGATTTTTTGCAGTATGTCTTCCATATTTCCTCAGATTTTGCGGCTCCTCAAAGCTCGCGAGCGCATTGCAGTAGGGCCTCCCATTTCGCCCAGGCGGCGCCATTATCCATCGCCGCGCGCGCGCGCTGGACACCCGTTGCCAGATCGGGAACCACATCGGCCGCGTAGAGGGCCGCCCCGGCATTGAGGAGGACGATGTCGCGGCGCGGCCCGGGCTCGTTGCGCAAAACCGCCAGGAATACCTGCGCCGCCTCCTTCACATCGGCGATCTGCAGCGCCGCCAGCGGCGCCGGCTGCAGTCCGAATTCCGACGGTTGCAGACGGTAGCGATGTACCTCACCGGCGCGCAACTCCGCCACTTCCGTGGGGCCGGAGAGGCTGATTTCGTCAAGCCCGTCGTGGCCATGTACCACCAGCACGTGGCGCGCGCCCAACTCCCGCGCCGCTTCGGCCAGGGGGGTCAGCCAAGCCTCGCTATACACCCCGAGGACCTGATGCGAGGCACCAGCCGGGTTGCTCAGCGGACCCATGAGATTGAAGAGGGAGCGAATGCCCAGCTCTTTGCGTGGACCGACCGCGTGACGCATGGCACCATGATGGGCGGGGGCGAACAAGAAACCGATGCCAACACTAGCGATACAGGCCGCTACCTGCGCGGGGCGCAGATCCAGGTTGAGACCAACGGCCTCCAGCACATCGGCGCTGCCACTGCGCCCCGATACCGCGCGGTTGCCATGTTTGGCCACCCGCGCCCCGGCCGCAGCGGCCACCACCGCGGCGGCCGTGGAGATATTGAAGGTGCCGCAGGCATCGCCGCCGGTGCCGCAGGTATCCACCAGGTGACTGCCATCGACCTCGACACGGGTCATGAAGGCGCGCAGTGCACGCGTCGCGCCCACCAGCTCCTCCACCCGCTGCCCCTTCATGCGCAGACCCATGAGCAGGGCCCCCAACTGCGCCGGGGTCCACTCACCGCGCATGATGGCCGCGAAGGCCTCTTCTGCCTCCCGCGCCGAAAGGTCCTGTCCCGCAATGATCCCCTGCAGGATTTCCCGGATCGCTCTCATCGTCCCTTCTCCAGGAAATTGCGCAGAAGCTCCTTGCCGTGGCTGCTGAGGATGGATTCGGGATGGAACTGCACCCCTTCCACTGGCAGCTCGCGATGGCGCAGGCCCATGATCTCACCCTCGGCGGTCCACGCCGTCACCTCCAGACAGTCGGGCAAGGTGTTTCTGGCAACGATCAGGGAATGGTAGCGGGTTGCCGTAAACGGATCGGGCAAGCCGGCAAAAACGCCCTGCCCGCGATGGTGGATGGGAGAGGTCTTGCCGTGCATCACCTGCTGCGCGCGCACGACCTCGCCACCAAAGGCCTGGCCGATTGCCTGGTGACCCAGACAGACCCCGAGGATGGGAACCTTGCCGGCAAATTCGCGGATGGCAGCGAGAGACACGCCCGCCTCGTTGGGCGTGCACGGCCCCGGTGAGATACAGATGCGCTCGGGTGCCAGAGCGGCGATGGCCGCCAAGTCGATGGCATCATTGCGTTCCACCCGCACCTCGGCGCCAAGCTCGCCGAAATACTGCACCAGGTTGTAGGTAAAGCTGTCGTAATTATCGATCATGAGCAGCATCGGCTTATCTCCCCTCGGGATCGAGGCCGTTCTCGGCCATATCCACGGCGCGAAACATGGCACGGCGCTTGTTCAGGGTCTCTTCCCACTCGGCGGCAGGCTCGGAATCGGCCACGATCCCGCCACCGGCCTGGATGTGTAGCTGCCCGTCCTGTACCACTGCCGTGCGGATAGCAATGCAGGTATCCATATTGCCATTCCAGCCCCAGTACCCGACGGCGCCGGCATAGACCCCACGTGCCACCGGCTCCAGCTCGCGGATGATCTCCATGGCACGGATCTTGGGGGCACCGGATACCGTCCCGGCCGGAAAGGTAGCGCGCAGGGCATCCATGGCATCGAGTCCGGGGCGCAGACGACCGGTGACCTGCGAGACGATGTGCATGACATGGGAGTAGCGTTCGATGGCAAAAGAATCAGTCAGCTGCACAGTGCCGGTACTGGCAATCCGGCCCACGTCGTTACGGGCGAGATCGATGAGCATCAGGTGCTCGGCACGCTCCTTGGGATCCGCCAGCAGTTCTTCTTCCAGGGTCTGGTCGGCTTTTGCCGTCTTGCCGCGCGGGCGCGTGCCGGCAATGGGCCGCACGGTGACCTCGCCATCCTCCACGCGCACCAGGATTTCCGGCGAGGAACCCACCAGCTGCGTGCGCCCCAAATCCACATAGAACAGATAGGGCGAGGGATTGATGCGGCGCAGGGCGCGGTAGAGATCCAGCGGCGGTGCGGTGAAGGGGATCGACAGGCGCTGCGAGGGCACGACCTGCATCACATCGCCGGCGCCAATGTATTCGCGAATCCGCTCCACGGCGGCCATGTAGCCCGCGCGGCTGAAGCTTGCCTCGAAGTCTTCTTCGTCCACTCGCCCACGCCGCTGCGTCTGGCTCGCTGCTGGCAGCGGACCACGCAGTCGTTCCTCCAGCTCGGCGAGGCGAGCCTGCCCCGCGCTATAGGCATCGGGACGTTGCGGATCGAGTTGCAGCAGAAGTCGCAGGGTACCGCGCAGATTGTCGAAGAGCAGGATCTCGTCAGCCACCAGCAGCTGGATCTCGGGGAGGTCGAGGGGATCGGGCAGGGGTTCCACCCGCGCCAAGCGCGGTTCGATATAGCGGACGATGTCGTAGCCAAAATAGCCCACCAGACCGCCGGTAAAGCGGTCGGCGAGATCGTCCGCAGGCGCCGCGCGGAAGCGCTGCCGGAACTCGCTGACCCAGACGAGGGGATCTGGATGACGGCATTCTTCCTGCAAGACCCCGTCGACGAAGCGCTGGACTCGCTGTCCGCGGATCTCGATACGTTCCCGCGCGGGCAAGCCAATGATGGAATAGCGCCCCCATTTTTCGCCGCCCTGCACCGACTCGAAAAGGTAGGCATAGGGTCCATCGACGACTTTGAGAAACGCGGAGAGGGGAGTATCGAGATCGGCAGGGATCTCGCGACTCAGGGGAATACGGTTGTAGCCCTCACGGGTCAGGGACTGAAAACGCTCGGCACTCAGCACGGGTCACCTCGAAATTTGGCAATGAAAATCACAGACCGCCTGCAATCAGCAGCCGCGCCATCGCCAAACTTTCGTCGCGTACCCGAGAGGTTTCATAGCACCAGAAATTCCAAACCGTTGCTACCGCAATAGGGGGAGCAGTTGCGGCAGTGTATCGATAACGGCATCGGCTGCCAAGTCTGCCAGCGGCATATCGCCGCGGTAGCCATAACTGACCGCCACGACCGGCATCCCGGCGGCACGGGCGGCCTGGGTGTCGTTGATCGAGTCCCCAACCAGCAGGCCACTGTCCGGCCCCACGCCAAAATGCTCCGCCGCGTGCAGAAGGGGCAGGGGGTCCGGCTTTTTACGCGGCAGGCTGTCACCCGACAGAACCAGGTCAAAATAGTCGCGCAACCCCAGACGCTCGAGCAACGGAGCGGTAAACTGCCCCGCCTTGTTGGTGATGCAAACCAGTTTGCGCTGCTGTTCCCGCAGGGTCCGAAGAGCATCCTCTACCCCCGGGTACACGACACTATGGGTAGTCAGGTGCGCGCCATAATACGCAGAAAACTCCCGCATGGCGGCGTCGAGCTCGGCCTCACTGGGCTCCACCTGAATGGCCAGGGCCCGCCGCATCAGCTCCCGCACACCATTGCCAATAAATCCGCGGATGACGGGCATGGCTGCCGGCTCCCGCCCCAAGCTGTGCAGGACGTGATTGACCGCCCCGGCAAGATCCGGGGCCGTATCGATGAGGGTGCCATCGAGATCGATCAGCACGATATCTGCGGCGAAGTTTGCCTGGCGCATCCGCAAGCCCTCAGCCTGCCAGCGCCGCCCGGAAGGCAGCGATGGTGGCCTTGTAATCCGGGGTATTGTAGATGGCACTGCCAGCGACAAAGACATCGGCACCAGCGTCGGCCACCTGTCGCACGTTGTTCACCTTCACGCCACCATCAACTTCCAGCTCGATGGCCTTGCCGGTAGCGTCGATCCGTTTGCGGATGGCTTCGATCTTGCGCAGGCTGTAGTCGATGAAGCTCTGCCCGCCAAATCCTGGGTTGACGCTCATCACCAGCACCAAGTCGATGCTTTCGAGCACGTAATCGAGCAGTTCCAGGGGCGTTGCCGGGTTCAGCGAGACACCGGCCTTGCACCCGACACTGTGGATGAGCTGGATGGTGCGATCTAGGTGGATGGTCCCCTCCGGATGCACGGTGATGATGTCCGCACCGGCCTTGGCAAACTCCGGAATGATGGCGTCCACCGGCGAAATCATCAGATGGACATCGAGCGGCTTCTGGGTATGCGGCTTGATCGCCGCCGCCACCAGCGGTCCGATGGTCAGGTTGGGAACAAAGTGGTTGTCCATCACATCGACGTGGATGTAATCGGCGCCAGCCTCGTCCACCGCGCGCACTTCCTCACCCAGACAGGCGAAGTCGGCTGACAGGATCGAGGGGGAAATCTTGTACTGAGGCATAATACGGCTCCTTGCAAAACGGCTGGAGCGCCCGGAGGCGCCCCAACATAGCATGCCACCCGCAGGCGGCAGAGGGACGAAAAGGCTTAGACGCCCTTGACCCGCGGATCGAGATCACCCGCCTTGTACTTCTTAACCATGGTATCCATAGGGATCGCCTTGATCTTGCTGGCCTGACCGGCAGAACCAAAGGCCTCGTAGCGCGCTTTGCAGATGTCGCGCATGGCGTCCAGAGAGGCGCTGAGGAACTTGCGCGGATCGAAGTTCTTGGGGTTCTTGTACAGGCTCTGGCGCACCGCACCGGTCGCGGCCAGACGCAGATCGGTATCGATGTTGACCTTGCGCACGCCATACTTGATGCCTTCCTGAATCTCTTCCACGGGCACGCCATAGGTCTCACCGATGTCGCCACCAAACTCATGAATGATCTTCAGCCAGTCCTGCGGCACCGAGCTGGAGCCGTGCATCACCAGGTGGGTGTCGGGAATACGCTCGTGGATCTCCTTGATGCGGTCGATGCGCAGGATCTTACCGGTCGGTGGCTGGGTGAACTTGTAGGCGCCGTGACTGGTACCGATGGCGATGGCCAGGGCATCCAGTTTGGTCGATTTGACGAACTGCGCAGCCTCTTCCGGATCGGTGAGGAGCTGGTCATGGCTCAGGCAACCCTCGGCGCCGACGCCATCCTCTTCACCGGCCATACCGGTTTCCAGGGAGCCCAGACAACCCAGCTCGCCTTCGACGGTCACACCCACGGCATGCGCCATTTCCACCACTTTGGCGGTCACCGCGACATTGTAGTCATAGCTGGCTGGGGTCTTGGCGTCTTCCAGCAGGGAGCCGTCCATCATGACGCTGGTGAAGCCAGAACGGATGGCCTGGATGCAGACGGCGGGGCTGGCGCCGTGGTCCTGATGCAGCACCACAGGAATGTCCGGATACTCCTCGACTGCCGCCAGGATCAGATGCCGCAGGAAGGGCTCACCCGCATATTTACGGGCACCTGCCGAGGCCTGCAGGATGACCGGCGCGTCGACGGCAGCCGCCGCTTCCATGATCGCGCGCACCTGCTCCAAGTTGTTGACGTTAAAGGCAGGAATGCCATATCCGTGCTCGGCGGCGTGATCGAGCAGTTGCCGCATAGATACCATTGCCATCGCTGTTACCTCACTAGCAGTAGAAAAAACAATTGCGGTTCAAATCTGGCTGGCCGCGCCCACGCGCACCAGCTTCAGGGTATTCGTCCCACCCGGCGCACCAATCGGCTCACCGATGGTAATCAGGATCAAATCGCCATCCCGCACGACCCCGCGGCGGCGCAACTCATCTTCCGCCGAGCGCATGACCTGCAAGGGATCATCGTGACGACTCTGCGGGAAATTGACCGGATGTACCCCACGATACAGGGTCACCTTGCGCCGCGTATACACTTGCGGTGTGAGCGCATAGATCGGCACCCGCGAGTCCGCGCGCGACAGCCACAATGCCGTCGAGCCGCTCTCAGTGAAGGCGGCAATGGCCGCAATTGGCGCGCGTTGGGTGGCGAGGATAGCGGCGGCAGCAATGGTCTCGTCCACCCGCTCCAGGGTACGATCGAAGAACGGTTCATCGACATCACAGGGCATCTGCCGCTCGACTTCGAGGCAGGTCCGTGCCATGGCCGCCACCGCCTCCACAGGATACTGACCGGAGGCCGTCTCGGCAGAGAGCATAACCGCGTCCGTACCATCGAGGACGGCATTGGCAACATCGGATACTTCTGCCCGCGTCGGAATCGGCTGATGGATCATCGACTCCATCATCTGCGTTGCGGTGATGGTGATGCGATGATAGCGATGTGCCATGGCGATGATGCGCTTCTGCACTGGCGGCACCGCGGCATCCCCGATTTCGACGCCGAGGTCTCCACGGGCGACCATCACCGCCTCGGAAGCCTTCAGAATGTCCTCGATGGCCTCCACCGCCTCGGCGCGTTCGATCTTGGCCACCAGGGCGCCATGACCACCGGCTTCCCGAAATAGCCGCCGCGCCTCGTCCATGTCGGCGCCACTGCGCGGAAAGGAGACCGCAAGATAATCCGCCTCCAGCTGCGCCGCGGTAATGATGTCCTGCCGATCCTTGTCGGTGAGGGCGGGAGCGGTCAGCCCACCGCCCGCCCGGTTGATGCCCTTGTTGTTGGAGAGCTCGCCACCCTGCACCACGCGAGTGTGGATTTCGTTGCCCTGCACCTTGTCCACCCAGAGCACGATCATGCCGTCGTTGAGCAGCAAGGTCGCGCCGCGCTCGACATCCTTGACGAGCTGCGGATAAGTCACTCCCACCCGAGTCTGATCACCAAGTTCGCAGTGGACATCGAGGATGAACGGGTCCCCCTCGCGTAACTGGATCTTGCCCTCGGCAAACTTGCCGATGCGGATCTTCGGTCCCTGCAGATCAGCGAGAACACCGATGGCACGGCCATGGGCCCGTGCCCGTTCCCGCACCAGCTCCGCCGTGCGCTGGTGCCCCTCAGCCGTGCCGTGGGAGAAATTGAGGCGCACGACATCCAGGCCCGCCTCGATCAATCGGTCGATGACCTCGGCGGAGCTGCTCGCCGGTCCTAACGTCGCAACAATCTTGGTGCGGCGAATCATATGGGCCTACCCCCGGGCACGAGCCTCTAAAATCTCGAAAGCCGGCAGGGTCTTCCCCTCAAGCACTTCAAGGAATGCGCCACCACCGGTAGAGATGTAACCGACGCGATCGGCAATGTCATACTTGGCAATTGCGGCCAAGGTATCGCCACCACCGGCGATGGAGAAACCATCGCTAGCCGCAATGGCCTCGGCAATGGCCTTGGTACCGCTGGCGAAAGCATCGAACTCAAACACGCCCACCGGGCCATTCCACACGATCGTACCGGCCTTCATGAGCTGATCGGCAAGCTGAGCAGCCGTCTTCGGCCCAATGTCCAAAATCATGTCGTCAGCGCCGACGTCCGTAGCGGCCTTGACCGTAGCCTTGGCATCAGCGGCAAAGCGATCTGCAACCACCACGTCGACAGGGATCGGCACTTCCGCACCGCGCGCCTTCATCTTGGCGATGACCTTTTTGGCCTCGTCGATGAGATCGGGCTCCGCCAGGCTCTTGCCAATGGGCAAACCGGCGGCAAGCAGGAAGGTATTGGCAATACCCCCGCCCACAATCAGGCCATCGACTTTGTCCGCGAGGCTCTGCAAGATGGTGAGCTTGGTCGAGACCTTGGAACCGGCAACGATGGCCACCAAAGGCCGCTTGGGATTGGCAAGGGCACGGTTGATGGCCTCGATTTCCGCCGCCAGGAGGGGACCAGCACAGGCAATCGGTGCGTACTTGGCGATACCGTAGGTGCTGGCTTCCGCGCGATGGGCGGTGCCAAAGGCGTCGTGAACGAAGATGTCGCAGAGCTTGGCATATTTCTGTGCCAAGGCATCGTCGTTCTTCTTCTCGCCCTTGTTCAGGCGGCAATTCTCCAGCATGACGACGTCACCCGGATGCAGAGCAAAGCCACCATCCACCCAGTTCTGTTCCAGACGTACCGGCTTGCCGAGCAACTCGGACAGGCGTTTCGCCACCGGCGCCAGGGAGTCCCGTGCATGGAATTCGCCTTCCGTCGGCCGCCCGAGGTGCGAAGTGATCATCACTGCCGCACCTGCGTCCAGCGCCATTTGCACCGCCGGTACCGAGGCCCGTACCCGGGTATCCTCGGTGATTTCCCCAGCATCGTTGAGCGGGACGTTGAGGTCGGCACGAATGAAGACGCGCTTCCCCTGCGCGTCACCGCGCTTGCATACTTCCGCAAAGGTCAGGATCTGCATGGGCTACCTCCGCCTCAGTGGCTTGCCACGTGATTGACGAAGCGCAGCATATTGCAGGTGTAGCCGTACTCGTTGTCATACCAGGACACCACCTTGACGAAGGTCGGATCCAACTGAATGCCGGCCTTGGCGTCGAAGATGGAAGGAGCGGAGAAGCCGCGGAAGTCCGTCGACACCACAGCATCTTCGGTGTAAGCCAGAACGCCCTTCAGGGCGCCCTCACTGGCGGCCTTCATGGCCTTGCAGACCTCCTCGTAGCTCGCCTCTTTGTTCAGCTCGGCGGTGAGATCGACCACCGAAACATCAGAGGTAGGCACCCGGAAAGCCATGCCGGTGAGCTTTTTGTTGAGCTCGGGGATCACCTTACCCACCGCTTTGGCGGCACCCGTGGAGGAAGGGATGATGTTTTCGAGGATGCCGCGGCCACCACGCCAGTCTTTGTGCGAGGGACCGTCAACGGTCTTTTGCGTAGCGGTGGCCGCATGCACGGTACTCATCAGTCCGCGCTTGATACCAAAATTGTCGTTCAGCACCTTGGCTACCGGGGCCAGACAGTTGGTGGTGCAAGAGGCTGCAGAGACGATCTTTTCGCCAGCATATTTGGCGTGGTTGACGCCGTAGACGAACATGGGGGTATCGTCCTTGGAAGGCGCCGACTGCACCACCTTTTTGGCACCAGCATCGATATGCTTCTGGCAGGTCTCCGTCGTCAGGAAGAAGCCCGTGGATTCGATGACGACATCCACGTCGACCTCTCCCCACTTGAGCTCCGCCGGGTCCTTCTCTGCTGTCAGGCGGATGGTCTTGCCCTTGACGATCAGGCTATTCCCCTCAACGCGTACGTCACCAGCGAAGCGGCCATTCACAGAATCATACTGCAACATATACGCAAGGTAGTCAGGGGGTAGGAGGTCGTTGATGGCAACAACCTCCAGATGCTGGAACTCTGCCTCTTTGGCGATCGCTCGGAAGGCCATGCGGCCGATACGCCCAAACCCATTGATACCAACACGAATGCTCATGGCAAACTCCTCAGATTATTAAAATAAAAGTCTTATAGAGCCTTGAACCGTGCGACGACGTTGTCCACGGTAAAGCCAAATTTCTCGAAGAGGATCGCGGCCGGGGCCGAGGCACCGAAGTGATCGATCCCGACCACCGCGCCCTGCAGGCCCACGTACTTGTACCATAGACTCGTGGTGCCGGCCTCAACCGCCAAGCGCTTGCTCAGGGCAGCGGGGAGCACGCTTTCGCGGTAGGCCGCGTCCTGCGCATCGAAGAGCTCCAGGCAGGGCATGGACACCACGCGCACCTCGACGCCCTGCTCGGCCAGTTTGCCCTGCGCCGCCAACGCCAGCTCCACTTCGGAGCCGCTGGCAATCAGGATACCGGCAGGCTTGCCACTGGCGGCGTCCTTGAGAACATACCCGCCGCGACGGGCGCCATCGACTGTGGCATCCGTATGCGCCAGGGCAGGCAAATTCTGCCGACTCAGGGCCAGCAAACTGGGAGTTTTCTCCTGTCGCACCGAGGATTCCCAGGCAATCGCAGTCTCAACTGCATCGGCGGGACGCCAGACATGCAGGTTGGGGATCAAGCGCAGGCTGTTGACTTGCTCGATGGGCTGGTGGGTCGGACCGTCTTCACCCAGACCAATGGAGTCGTGGGTCATGACGTAGACGACGCGCAATCCCATAAGGGCCGACATGCGGATGGCATTGCGGCTGTAATCCGAGAAGATCAGGAAGGTGCCACCAAAAGGCAGGAGACCGCCATAAAGGGCCATTCCGTTCATGATGGCCGACATGCCGAACTCGCGGACACCATAATGGATGTAGTTGCCCATCAAACGGTGCTTGCCAATATCCAGGGCCTCTTTCCAGCGGGTATTGTTGGAAGGGGTGAGGTCGGCAGAGCCACCGACGAATTCGGGAACCACCGGGGCGAGGGCCTGGATGCACTTGCCCGAGGCCACACGGGTCGCAATTTTGGGCGCTTCCTTGCGGAAGTCCTCGACGAGCTTGGCCACCGTCGCGCTAAAATCAGCGCTGGGCTTACCCGCCAGCCGGCGCTGGAACTCGGCGGCATCCTGGGGGTAGAGAGATTTGTACTTGGCAAACTGCTCCTTCCACGCCGCTTCGGCATTCTCGCCCTTGGCCCGGGCATCAAAGCCCCGGTAGATAGCCTCTGGCACCTCGAAGTCGCCACCGGTCCAGCCCAGATTCTTGCGCGTCAGCGCGACCTCTTCAGCACCCAGGGCCGCACCGTGGACATCATGGGTTCCCGCCTTGTTGGGGGAGCCATGGCCGATGACGGTCTTGCAACAGATCAGAGTCGGCTTGCTGGTTTGCGCCCGCGCCTCCTCGATCGCCTTTTTGATGGCCACGGGATCATGACCATCGATCTTGCGGATCACGTGCCAGCCATAGGCTTCGAAGCGCGCCGGGGTGTCATCGCCAAACCAGTCATCGACATGACCGTCGATGGAGATATTGTTGTCGTCATAGAAAGCAATGAGCTTGTTCAGGCCCCAGACGCCGGCGAGAGAGCAGGCCTCATGGGAGACCCCCTCCATCAGACAACCATCGCCCAAAAACACGTAGGTGTAGTGATTGATGAGTTCATGGTCCGGGTGATTGAACTGCCGCCCCAACAACTGCTCCGCCAGGGCCATGCCCACTGCATTGGCCAGTCCCTGCCCGAGAGGACCAGTGGTCGTCTCGACGCCGGGTGTATCCCGGTACTCCGGGTGCCCCGGGGTCTTGCTGTGCCATTGCCGGAACTGCTTGAGATCCTCGATGCTGACGTCGTAGCCGCTCAGATGGAGCAGCGCATACTGGAGCATGGATCCGTGGCCATTGGAGAGAATGAAGCGATCCCGGTTGGGCCAATGGGGATTGGCCGGATTGTGAACCAGAAAATCATTCCACAGCACTTCGGCAATATCTGCCATTCCCATGGGCATCCCTGGGTGGCCGCTATTGGCCTTCTGGACCGCGTCCATGGTCAGGACGCGAATGGCGTTGGCGAGGTCACTACGAGTCACGGTCATAAATACTCCTTGGCTGGACGCACCTATGGGCACGCCGGTGGCAATCGAAAATCAGTCATCGGCCCGCTGGTGGGTGCGCACCCGGCGCAGGATACCATCATGGCCAGAGATCACGAGACTTTCGCTCTCGATGAAAAAATGCGAGCGGGACACACCATCCAGGATATCGCCGCTGGTCAGGCCGGTCGCGACAAAGAGAACATCATCGCTGGCCACCAGCTCATCGCGGCCAATCCACTGACCCACCTTGAGCCCGGCCTCGGCGATGGCTTCTGCCTCACCCGGCTTCTGCGGCGCCAGCGCACCAAACATATCGGCGCCCATGGCGCGCGCGGCACAGGCGGTGATGACGCCCTCGGGGGTGCCACCAATACCCATCATCGCATCCACTTTGGTGCCGAGGGCAGCCATGATGCCACCACTCACGTCGCCATCCGTCTGCAGGCGCACCGTGGCGCCGGCGGCCTGAATTTCCTTGATCATGCCATCATGACGCGGCTTTTTCAGCAAAAAGATGCGCAGCTCCTTGACATCCTTGCCCAGCGCCTTGGCCAGCGCATGTAACTTGTCCTTCATGGGAGCCGCCGGATCAATCTTGCCACGCGCCGGCGCCGGCACTACCAGCTTGTCCATATAGAAGGCCGGGCCAGGGCGGAACATGCTGCCCTTGGGAGCGGCAGCCAGCACGCAGATGGAACCCGGCATGCCATACGACATGAAGGTGGTCCCTTCTACCGGATCAACGGCGATATCGACTTCGGGACCCGAGCCGGAGCCAACGGTCTCGCCGTTGTAAAGCATCGGGGCTTCATCTTTCTCGCCTTCACCGATGACCACCGTACCGCGCATGTGCACTTGCGCGAGAGCCGCGCGCATGGCGTCCACCGCGGCACCATCCCCCTGCTCCTTTTCGCCTCGACCAATCCAGCTGCTGGCAGCGCGCGCTGCGGTTTCGGTGACAGGGAGGAGGCTAAGAGCCAGATTGCGGATGGTGGCCATAGGGGACGTCCTTCAGGTGGTGATAGAAATAGGCCCAAGGATAAATCAAGCGAGGCTTTTTGGGAACTCGACTGTTTGACAAACAATCAGGGGCAATGGACTCAAATGTACTCATACCGTCACCGCGATGCAGTTTGACGGGGTAACGGCGGAGTTTACGCATCTCGAGGAAAACCTCTCAGCGCCACCTACTCCACAGAATGATGAGAGATCGACTCCGTACTGACGTTGGCAAGATATTCCCGCCAAGCGGCGTGTAACTGCGGGTCCAGGGTAGCCAGCACCGAGGCCTTCTGTAGATCCCGCAGTGGCAGGGCTACGCCGTCCAGGGTGCTCATCTGGCCGCCCGCTTCCTGCAGAATCAGCGACCCTGCCGCGCGGTCCCAAAGCTGCTGTGCTCCGTGCAGGTAGAAGTGATAGTACCCGGCCGCCAACCAGCTCCACTCCAGCACGCAGCTACCAAAATTGCGCTGGCTGTGAAACGGTTGCTGGGTCAGCAGACGCAGCGCCAGCTCTCGGGTCAGACGTTTGTAGTCCACCACGCCCACCGTGGCCCGCAGGTTCGGGGCCTGGCGCGTGTGCAGAGGCGTACCATTCACGAAGGCCCCGCCACCGCGCCGGGCAGTAAACAGGGTTTCGCGCGTGGGATCGTAAATCCAGGCCTGTAATGGCCCAGCGTTGTCCAGAAGCGCCAGGCTGATGCCAAAGACCGGCACTCCGGCAGCAAAATTACTGGTCCCATCCAGGGGATCGAGACACCAGAGAAGTTCTGCGCTGCGCAGCAGTTCGGCCTGTTCTGCAGCGCTCATTTCTTCCCCCAGCAAGGGGATCTCGGGGTAGCGACGTAACAGGGCATCCTGCAGGAAGTTCTGGCTGTCGATGTCGGCGCTGGTGACGATGCTGCCGTCTGGCTTGCGCGAACTGGCCACCCGTTGGTAGCCGGGTAGGATGATGGTCTCGGCACAGCGGCGGAGCTGTTGTCCGATCCAGTCACCATCGATTTGCAGCAAGTCTTTCATGTCGCAAGGATAGATCAGTGTGCTGTCGCGGTCATCCCGATCTTTGCGAGAAAGGACAGATCGCCCACAATACGGCCATGCCTCGCATCCATCTCTACAGCGAAGTCACGCCCCAGCTGGGCGAATTTGCCCTGGCCGAAGCACCCAGCCATCACCTGCTGCGCGTGCTGCGCGCCCGTCGCGGACAGGAGCTCACCCTGTTCACCGGCGATGGACGGGAGTATGCCGCGACACTGACCGGGGTGACAGGGAAGGCCGCGCTCTTGGCGGTGGAAGAGGTGAGCCTGCGCGACACTGCCAGCCCCCTCGCGGTGACCTTGGCGGTGCCCGTGTTGCGTGGCGAGCGCTGGGATTGGTTGCTGCAAAAGGCTACCGAACTCGGCGCGGCGCGAATCCAACCGCTGCACAGCCGCTACTGCCAGGTTCCGCTGGCGGAGGCCCAAAGCGGAAAAAGGCAAAAGCGTTGGCAGGAGATCCTCATCGCCGCGGCCGAACAAAGTCAGGCCACCCGCCTGCCTACCCTCGCGCCAGCACTGTCCCTGGCTGACTATCTGCAACAGCCACATGCGCCCAGCTGCCTGGTCTTTGATAGCGCCGCAGAAGAAGGGCTGAACGCAATGCTCCGTCCGCAGGTGACCCAGGTGGAGCTGTTGACGGGTCCGGAGGGGGGGCTGGCCCCGGAGGAACTCCAGGCAGCCGCAAGCAGGGGGTTTTTGCTGCGGCGCTGCGGGCCACGCATCCTGCGTGCGGAAACCGCTCCCATCGCTGCGCTGGCGATTTTGCAGGCCCGCTGGGGCGATCTTGGTTGACAGCGCGGCCGTTGCGCCGGACCATGCAGAAAATTGTCTGGAGCCGAACTCGATGGATATCCTCTTAGCCAATCCGCGCGGCTTTTGTGCCGGTGTCAATCGTGCCATCCAAATCGTCGATCGCGCACTGGAGCTCTTTGGTGCCCCGATCTACGTGCGTCACGAGGTGGTACACAACCGCCATGTAGTGGATGACCTGCGCAATCGCGGGGCGGTTTTCGTCGAAGAGCTCGACGAGATTCCCGATGGCGCCACAGTCATCTTCAGTGCTCACGGTGTCCCCTTGGCCGTGCGGCAGCGGGCCGAGGAGCGCGGCTTGACAGTTTTCGATGCCACCTGCCCGCTAGTGACCAAAGTGCACATGGAGGTCAAGAAATACAGCCGGGAGGGCATGGAGATGGTATTGATCGGCCACGCCGGCCATCCGGAGGTGGAAGGCACCATGGGCCAGGTTGAATCCGGCATGATGTACCTGGTCTCGGATGTGGCCGATGTACAGCGTCTGCAGCCACGCGACCCCGAGCGCCTGGCGTACATCACCCAGACGACCCTGAGCATGGATGATACCGCGGAAGTGATCCAGGCACTGCGGGATCGCTTTCCCGCGATTCAGGGCCCCAAAAAAGATGACATCTGCTATGCCACCCAGAATCGTCAGGATGCGGTTAAAAAACTCGTACCCAAGGTCGATATTCTGCTGGTGGTCGGGGCACCGAACAGTTCCAACTCCAGTCGCCTTGCCGAACTGGGGCAACGCCTTGGCACCGCCACGCATCTGATTGAAGATGCCAGTCAGCTGCGGCAGGAATGGTTTACCGGTAACCCGAGCATTGGTATCAGTGCCGGAGCCTCGGCGCCCGAATCCTTGGTGCAGGAGATCATCAACACGCTGGCCTCCTGGGGCGCACAGCAACCGCAGGAACTGCCTGGCGTCGAAGAAAAGGTAACCTTTAGTCTTCCCCTGGCCCTGGCGCAGGCGACCCATCGCGCCTAGAACCGGTCGGCTCAATATCCTGCGTTTGCAGCTCGCGTAGCTGCAATTCGCGAACCTGTGAGTCTATGGGCTCCGGTGGTGGAATCTCCCGCTCGCCTCCCGTGGCACCCAAGTCAGGAAATCTTCGCGCTGAAACCAATACCCGGGTCTCCAGCGATGCCGAGGCCTTATTGTAGGACTGCACCGCACTTTGCAATTGCTTCCCCACCTTCCCCCAATGATCTGCCAGGGTGATCAAACGATCATGCAGTTCACGGCCCAAGGCACTGATGGCCTGGGCATTGGCCGCCACGGTCTCCTGCCGCCAGCCATAGGCGGCCGCCCGCAGCAGAGCGATCAAGGTGGTCGGCGTGGCGACCAGGACCTTCTGTTCTACCCCATATTCGATGAGCGCTGGGTCCACCTGCAAGGCGGCACTGAAGAAATCCTCCCCCGGCAGGAAGAGCACCACGAACTCCGGGCTGGATAACTCCTCCCAATAGGATTTTCGTCCCAATTGTTGAGATGAGTACGCAACTCACTCGCGTGCTTACGCAGAAACTGCTGCCGCTCCTCCTCGGACTCTGCCTCGACGGCCTGCAGATAGCCATTCAGGGGTGCCTTGGCATCGACCACGATCTCTTTGCCGCCCGGCAAATGGACCAATAAATCGGGGCGCTGCTGTCCCTGCTCGGTCTGCATGCTGGCCTGTTCGACGAAATCACAGTGATCGAGCATCCCGGCCATTTCCACCACCCGCCGCAGTTGCAGCTCGCCCCATCGGCCACGCGCAGCAGGTTGACGCAACGCCTTGACCAAAGCTGCCGTTTCGCGGTGTAAACGCGGCAGATGATCTTGTACCAGGCCACGCAACTGCTCGCTCAGAGCACTGTAAGCTGCCGTGCGTACCTGTTCGAGGCCATCTAGGCGCTCGTTCATTTTTCCCAGAGACTCGCGCAGCGGCGCAACAAACTGACCGAAAGCAGTTTGCCGTCCCTCCCAATCCTGCCGGGCTTGCTCTTGGAAGCGAGCGAGGTTCTCCTGGGCCAAGCGCAGGAAATCTTCATTGTTGCGGCGCAGGGCAGCGCCGGAAAGGACAGCAAAGGACTCGCGCAGGCGCTCCTCGGCCTGGCTGAGCAATTGCTGTTTTTCCTCGGCTTGCCGACGTTCCTGGAGCAGGCGCTCCTGTAATTCGGCCAGGCGCGCGTTTTGCCGGGTGAGCTCCTCCTGCAGGCGCGCTTGCTCCTCGCGCAATGGCTCTAGCTGCGCAAGACTCGCCTCAGCAGAAGCCAAGGCAATCCGGCTTTCCTGTAGCTGATTGGAGAGCGTTCGGACTTCTTCGCGCGTCTGTCGCAGCGATTCTTCCGCCTGCAACACCTCACTAAGCTTAGACTGACAGAGCCGCTTCTCGCCCCGCCACCAAAGCCAAAGCGCAAACGCGCCCAGCAGGGCCCCGGCAACAAAGGCAGCAACGATCCATACTGGAGCAGACACGGGCTACAGATCCCCTCAGGAGCTCAACTGCGAGGTACAGTTGGGGCAACGGCTGGCCGCCAAGGGTATGGCGGTTGCACAAAATGGGCAGTCTTTGGTCGTGACTGGCGCGGCTGGTTTCGGATAGAGGCGATTGATGGTGTGCACCAAGAGGAAAATCACGAAAGCGATGATCAGGAAGCTGATGATGGACATGATGAACAGGCCATAGTTCCAGGTCACCGCACCAGCCTTCTCGGCGGCCGCCAGAGTGAGATAGGGCCCTGGGATCTTGCCCTCGTGGAGCACGAGAAAGAGGTTGCTGAAGTCCACTTTTCCCAGCACCAGGCCAATGGGCGGCATGATAATATTTTTCACCATTGAAGTGACAATGGCGGAAAAGGCGCCACCGACGACAAAGGCGACGGCAAGATCGATGACATTGCCGCGCTGCAAGAAGATTTTGAAATCCTTAAAAAACTGACGCATGTTTCCTCCCTTGGATTATTTTTCAATGCAACGCGAAAGTAGCAAGAGAGCAGCGGGAAAACAACGACAAAGATCTTTTCTTTGTCCTAGTCGTGGGAGCCAGATTGTGCCGCGCAAAATTGGTTGACCGCGGCTTTTTGCGCCTGCATCGACGATTGATTGGCCTCCTGCAGACAAGCCTGGATATTGCCACGGCAATTCTGAGCCCAGGTCTGGGCTTGTTGAAAGAAACTCCCCGCTGCCTGGGCCGGCTCGGCGTAGGGGTGTCCGGCGAACAGACGTTGCAGCGCGGCATAGTATTCGCTCTTTGCCCCCGCCCAGTTGGCAACGGCATCCCAACAGGCCCCTTGCTGTTCCGGCCTTGCATGCACACAGCCGATGGCGTCGCGCCGCACCAGATCAAGGGAAGCTTTCCAGGATGAACAAAAGTGCCTCTCCGCTGCTCTTCGCTGCGTCGCCACCGCTGCGAGCCTCTCCTGGGCCAACTGCGCTGCCTGCTCGGCCTGCGACGCACGCGACTGCGCCAACGCTGTGTAGTTGGGCCCGGGTGGCGGGATTTGTGCGCAGGCACCCAGCAGGCCTGTAGCAAGAAGAAATAGCGGTACTTGTAATTTGCGCATGAAAGTTCCTCATCCTTTCGTTGGCGCCGTATTTATAGCATAGTTTTTATGAACTTGCGTCCTCCGCCGGCGAAGCACTGCGATGTCGCGCGAAACGCCGCGAAAATCGCTCCTTGAGCCCCTCGAAAAAGACATAGAACGCTGGCGTCACGAAGAGGGTAAGGAACTGGGACACAATGATGCCACCCGCTACTGCCACTCCCAGCGGTACTCGCGATTCCGCCCCGGCACCAATGCCGATGGCGATCGGCAGGATTCCCAGCACTGCCGCCAGATTGGTCATCATGATCGGGCGGAAGCGGGTAACGCAGGCATCGACCATTGCGTCCACCGCCGAGGCCCCTTGGCGGCGCCGATGGATGGCAAAATCCACCATAATAATGCCGTTCTTTTTCACCAGCCCCACCAGCATGATGATCCCCACAAAACTGAACAGATCGAGTTCCTGATGAAAAATCCACAGCGCCAGCAAGGCGCCAAAGCCTGCCAGTGGTAGTGCGGTCAGTATGGTCAGCGGATGAATAAAGTCCTCGTAGAGGATAGCGAGGATGGCGTAGATCAAAGCTATGGTGGCCAACAGCAAGAGCGGCAAGGAAGAACTGGACTGCTGGAAGGCCTGTGCCGACCCACCGAAATCGCCCTGTACTCCCGCCGGCAAAATTTGGGCGGCCACCTTCTGCACCGTCTGCGTCGCCTGCCCAATGGAGGTTCCCTGCGCCAGGTTGAAAGAGACCGTCACGCTGGGAATACCGTCATAGTGGCTGATACTCAAGGGGCCGACACCGTAACCAAAGCTCGCCACCGCCGAGAGCGGCACCAGACCGGCGGTACCCGGTAAGGTGATCGCTCCCAGGGCACCGATGTTCTGCTGAAAACGCCTCTCCAGATCGAGAATGACCTCATACTGATTGGTTGACGCATAGATCGTCCCGACCTGGGTTCCGCCGAAGGCAAAATTGAGCGCCTGCTCGATGGCTTGCGGCGTTACGCCCAAGGCCTGGGCCCGACGATGCAGCACATGGACGTCAATCTGCGGATTGGCTATTTGCAAGTCGCTGTTGACGGCCTGTAGGCCAGGAACCTTACGTAGGGCCGCCACCAGTTTCGGGACGGCCGCATCGAGCGTGTCCTGATCTTCGCTCTGCAAGGTGTACTGGTAGCTGGACTGGGAAGAAACGGGTCCCATCTGGATCGCGGGAGGAAGCATGAAACTGGCATCCACTCCCGGAAAATGTTGTACCGTGCGCCGCAACTGGGCAATGACGGTCTCACCGCCGGGCCTCTCCCCCAAGGGCTTGAGACGAATGATGAGACGCCCGGTATTGGACGAGCCGAAGGCGCCCGCTCCTTGGCCGGCACTGGACATCACCGATTCAATGGCGGGATTCCGTCCGACCGCTGCCGCCACGCGCTTCTGTTCGGCCTCCAGTTGGCTGAAGGAAATCCCTTGTGGATATTGCAGGTTACCCATGATCATCCCGCTGTCCTCGCGGGGAATAAAACCTTTGGGAAGCAGAAAGAAAAGTCCGATCATGGCCAGCAGGCTCAAACCCGCGCCCAAATAAATCCAGCCGCGATGCTCCAGACTCGTCCGCAGGTTGCGTCCGTACCAGGCACGCAGCCGCGCAAACCAGCGTTCAAAGCCCGATGGCGCAGCATGTTTTACCCGCAGATAGCGGGCACAAAGCATGGGAGTGAGGGTGAGGGAGACCAGACCAGAGAGCAGGATCACCACCGCGATGGTGACGCCAAACTCCCGAAACAGACGGCCAATGATGCCGCCCATGACGAGAAATGGTAAAAACACCACCGCCAGGGAAATCGTCATCGACAGTACCGTGAAACCGATCTCGGAACTGCCGGCGTAGGCCGC
The DNA here is from genome assembly GCF_057473545.1 of Acidithiobacillus sp. TH-A67. Taxonomy (NCBI): domain Bacteria; kingdom Pseudomonadati; phylum Pseudomonadota; class Acidithiobacillia; order Acidithiobacillales; family Acidithiobacillaceae; genus Acidithiobacillus; species Acidithiobacillus sp. TH-A67. Next base: position 61,586 of record NZ_JBYCKU010000030.1, on the reverse strand, counting down.
CTGCTCTGGCTCTTCCCCTTGCTCCTCATGGCGGGCGATGTTTTCCAGCATGACTACCGCGTCGTCAACCACAAAGCCGACGGACAAGGTCAGGGCCAGCAGGGTCAGGGTGTTGAGGGAGTAGCCCAAATACGAGATGACGGCAAAGGTACCAAAGATAGAGGTAGGAATCGCCAGGGCACCAATCAGGGTGGGGCTGCCACGGCGCAAGAAGAGCCACAACACCCCCGCCACCAGGAGCGATGCCAAAAGCAGGGTGTACTCCACCTCCTGCACGGCGGCGCGGATATAGTCGGCCTTGTCGTAGATGATTTGCAGCTTGGCGCCACCCGGCAAGCCGGAAGTAAAACTGGGCAGGCGCTTCTGGATGGCGTCGGAGATGGCCACCGTGTCGGCATTGGGCTGGCGCACCACGGCGAGGATCAAGGCCCGCTGGCCACCCAGCCAACTGGCAATCTGGTCGTTGTCGACACCATTTTTGACGGTAGCAACGTCGGCCAGGGGCACCACCGCGTCGCCGTTCTGCTGCACGGGCATCTGCCTGAAGGCCTCGGCATCATGCAGTTGGCCGTGCACATTGACGGCATAGTTGCGTGCCGTACCCAGCAGAGTGCCCTGGGGCAGATTGACATTGTGGCTGGTAATCGCCGAACTCAGGGCCTGCAGCGATAAACCATGGGCCTGCAGAGAAAAGGGATTGGCGTGGATGCGTACGGCATAGTTCTGTTCGCCAAAGATCTCCACCTGCGCCACTCCGGGAATCCCGGAAATTGCCGGCACCACTTTGTCGACCGCGTAGGCATTGAGCTTGTAGATCGGCATATCCGGCGCGGTCAATGCAATGAACTCGACGGGTGCGGCCGATGGATTCATCTGCTTCACAAAAGGCAGGCTGGGCATGCCCGGCGGGAGAAGATGCTGCGCCTGGGTAACGGCGTTTTCCACATTCTGGGTGGCGACGTCGATATTCTGGCTGAGATCGAATTGTAGGATGATGCGTGTCGAACCGAGGCTACTGGTCGAGCTCATCGAAGACAAACCCGGAATACTGGAAAACTGCTTCTCCAGCGGCGTTGCCACACTGCTGGCCATGGTCTGCGGACTGGCACCCGGTAGACTGGCGGAGACCAGCACCGTGGGAAAATCCACGCTGGGAAGCAGGGCCACGGGCAGGCTCTGAAAGGCGAAGATGCCGTAGATGACCAAGGCAAGACTGAGAATGACGGTCATCACCCGTCGGCGGATGAACAGCGCCGAAATGTTCATGCGCCACCCCAGGCATGATGGTGACCATGCCCCGTATGCCCCGCAACCTTTTGGTCAGGAAGCAAAACGTGAACACCAGCATAGACCCGGGCCGGCACTGGATCGATGATCTGGGCATTCGCTGGCAGACCAGAAATCACGGCTGTCTGATCATCTTCCCAGAGCACCTGCACCGGCGTTGCCTCGACTATGCCCTTGGGTGCCTGGTAGACGAAATTCCCGCTGCTTCCCTGCTGCACCGCCGCCACCGGCAGGGTCATGGCCTGCGCTACCCGCTGTACGGGCAGACGGACCTCCACATATTCGCCGGGCCAGAGAACTGCATTGGCATTGTCCGCCTGCGCCTGCACACTTACCGTCGCCGAGGTCGCGGCTACACTGTTGTCGATGACCTGCAGCGTGGCGGCAGCCAGGGTCTTGCCTTGCTTTTCATCCTGGATGAGCAGTTTCCAGGCCTGATCCTTGGCCTGGCGCGCCGCGCGCAGCAGACTCTGGGGAATCTGGAAATTGATGCCGATGGGGCTGATCTGGTTGATGCTGGCCAGTTGCGTCTGATTCGCCACCACCAGATTGCCCGGCTTGACCAATGCCATGCCGATGCGCCCGCTGATCGGCGCGGTGATGCGCGTATACCCGAGGGTGATCGCTTCCTGCTGCACGGCCGCCGCATCGGCGGCCACCTGCGCCTGACTCGCCTGCGCCTGGGACACCGCCTGCGCGAAGCTTTGCTTGGTAATGAAATCCTTTTCCACCAAGGGGCGATCCTGTTCTACCAAAGTCTGGTTGTAGCGCGCCGTGGCCTGGGCCGCGGCGAGATTGGCCCGTGCCTGGGCCAGGGCGGCGGCCGCCTGGGCTGGGTCGATGGTGAAAAGCGTCTGGCCCTGCTGAACCATCCCTCCCTGGGTAAAGGACAGGCTGGCGAGCTGGCCCGAGGTCTGCGGGATGATCGTTACCGTCTGCAGGGGCGTTACCGTGCCCAGAAAACTCTCGTAATGGACCATATCCTGCAGCTTGGGCTGGACTAGTGTCACCTGCACGGGCGGCGGCGCGCCCCGCTCGGCCTTCTGGCAGCCAGTCAGGATCACTGGCAAGAACAGGATCAGGGCGGTAGCGACCCAGCGATGTGCTTTCACGGTTGTGTTGCTCCTACGGGCATGCCCACGGCCTGACTCAACTGTGCCAACGCCACGTAGCTGTTGACGAGATTGGCGATGAGGGTATAGCGGGACTGGGCGAGGGTGGATTCGGCCTGCAGCACATCCTGGATGGTCGCCTGCCCCACCTTGTACTGCGCTTGGACCACTTCGAGGGCCTTGCGGGCGTTGGCAAGGCTGCTGGACGCACCCGGGTAGGCCGCCAGATCGCCTTGAAAGCCATGGTAGTCCTGCCAGATGCTGGCCATGGTACTGTTGCGTGTCGCCGCCAGGGTATCCGCATCCTGCCGCGCCGTAGCCTCGGCTTCGCGCACGGCATAGTGGTTGTTGAAGCCGGTGAAGAGCGGGACGGTCAGGGTCAGGCCCACGCTCCAGGTGTCGCCCGGCGGAAAACCACTCTGAAACTGATAGCCGTAGGAACCTGTCACCCCAAGGCTAGGCAAGCCCTGGGCCTGGGCCGAACGCACATTGGCCCGGGCGACGGCGACCTGGGCGCGCGCCTGCTGCAAAGCGGGATTTGCCGTTTCCGCGGCGTGCATCAGGGTCTCGACGCCGCTGCGCAGAGCGCTTGGCGGCGGACTATCCGGGCTGAGAGGGCTGATGTGAATGACGCTACTGGCCGGTAAGCCCAGACTAGTGGCCAGGGTACCCTCCGCACTGCGCACGGTCTGCTCCTGCGCCGCGTACGTAGACTGAGCGCTAGCCAGGGATGCGCGTGCCTGATAGAGGTCGCCAATGGTGGCCTGCCCCGCCTGATGCAATACCTCGGCGGCCTCCAGGGCTTTTTGATTTTCTGCTACTGTTTTGGCATCTGCCGCTAGCAGAGCCTGGTCCCCCAGAAGCTGGTAATAGGCCTGGGTCACCGTAAAGATCACCGTCTGCAGGGTCTGATTCTGCGTGTACCCCGCCACCCACTCCTGCGCACGGGCGGCATCGGTCTTGGCCGCGCGCAGACCGAAGTCCCAAAGGGTATAGCTCAGACTCAAACTGGGCGTAGCGGAATTACGGGCCGGCACGCTGAAACCGGCGGTGGATACCGCCTGGCGACGTGAAGCACTGGTACTGAGAGTGACAGTGGGCAGCCAGGCACTCTCCGCCATCCCCAGGGCGGCCGCCTGGGCGCGCAGTGCTTCCCAGGCAGAGGCGGTTTGCGGATTGTGGGCCAGAGCCCAGGCGGTCAGCTCAGGGAGGGTCCAGGTCCGGTTCGCCAGCGCCGCTGGCCAGTCTTGGGAGCTTGGCAGGGCTGGGAGCGGCTGCGCCACCCCTTTCCACGCCTGTCCCGGGTGCTGCGGCAAGCCACTGTCGGTGTAGAGAGGATCGTCAAAGACCACGCCAATTCCGGCCTGCGCAGCCGCACTCAGCAAGAAGAGGCCGGAGAATATCCACTGCCAACGCATCGCCATGTCATCTCTAGCTGAAAATTTGCCGTAGTATCGACGATATTGGCTGGCAACGCAGCTATCCTGCCCCGCGTAAATTGTGTACGTCTGTAACGATGCACGTTGATTTTTGTAAGAATTTTTCACTAGCTTAGAGAGCGGCTGCGCGCGTAGGCTGTTTACCGAGCGATAGAGCTCGTTTTTCGGAGGTGCCCAATTATGCGCAAGACCCTATTTTCCCTTTTCACCCTGTCGGCTTTGGCGTTGGCCCCGATGGCCAGTATGGCGGCAGACATGCCACCGCCAGACCATGCGCCCATGCAGCGCCCGATGCACGGGGGCCCTCGCGCCGAGTGGATGAAAAATGCCCCAGTCCCCATGCTCATGCCTATCGTCTGGCGTCACGCCATCGAACTCAAACTCACCCCGCAGCAGGAATCGCAATTGGAGACCTGGCGCAAGGACCAGAAGGCGCAGTGGGAAACGCAACGGCAAGCCATGGAGAGTCATAACCATGCCCTGCAGACCGCCCTCCTGCGCGGCGAGACGGGCAGCGCCCTGAAGCCACTGGAAGACGCCGTGCTGGCCGATCATCAGGCCATGCTACAACGCGCAATCGCCCAGGTCGCCTTTGTCCATAAGTTGCTGAACGCAGAACAATGGCAGAAAGTAACGGCAATCTATGCGAAGATGGAAAAAGGACCAAAGTGGGGAGGATGGCACAAACCGTGAGTAGTAATGCCCGCATCTTGTTGGTGGATGACGACGCCAAGCTGCGCGCCATTCTGACGCGATATCTAGAGTCGCAGGGCTACACGGTACATGGCGCCGCTTCGGCGGCGCAGATGGACCGTTTGCTGGAGCGGGAGCGCTACGATCTCCTGCTCCTCGATGTGATGATGCCCGGCGAGGACGGCTTTCAGATTTGTGAGCGTTTACGTCAGCAGGAATCTATCTTACCGATCATCATGCTCACCGCCCGGGGCGATCTCGATGATCGCATCCAAGGCCTGTCCATCGGCGCCGATGACTACGTCGCCAAGCCCTTTGAGCCGGCAGAATTGCTGGCGCGGATCGGCGCGGTGCTGCGCCGCAGTCAGGATAGCGGCACGGTCGAGCCCAGCCCCGGCGCTATCGATTTTGGTCCGTTTCATCTCGCTCTCGATTATCGCCGCCTGTACCGAGGCAAACAGGAAATCACCATCACCGAAACCGAGTTTGCCCTGCTTCGCGCCCTCGCCGAGCATCCTTGGCAAACCCTGTCACGGGACAAACTCCTCGGCATGATCCATGGCCATAGTGAGGACATCCCGGGCCCCCGCGGCATCGATGTCTTTGTCTCCCGCCTGCGCCGGCTGATCGAAGATGACTCGAGCAAACCCCGCTATCTGCAGACGGTCTGGGGGCGTGGCTATGTCTTTGTTCCCGACGCGGGGAGCCCGGACAAACCCGCGTGAAATTCTGGCGTCTCTGGTCCGATACCCTCTTTGGACGGATCTTTTTGCTGATAGGCGCACTACTGCTAGCCAGTCAGTTTGCGGTCTACTGGTACTTCACCATCTATCTGGGCAACCCCCAGGCGCGTCACTTGGCACAAAATTGGGCACAGATCCTGACCCTCAGCAGCGCCCTGGATGTCGGAGAGGCGGAATGGCTGGCCCCGCGCTTGGCCAAGATCGGCATCGCCTTTTTTCCTATCGACGAAATGGAGGGGCATCCTCCCCGCAACCCAATCATGCGTAATGCTGCGCGTCTGTTGCGCGAAATGGGTTGGCCCGATGCCCAGGTGCAGGTCGACAATAAGCATCATCTGCTGTGGATCGATCCCGACCCCCACAGCCATGTCGCCGTTGCCATGCCCATTCCCAAACCCCCGCCAGGACCGTCACCACAGTGGTTCAAGCTCAGTGCCATCCTCCTGCTGTCGTTGCTGGGGGCCTACCTCATCGTGCATCAGATTACCGGTCCTTTGCGCCGCCTGGTGCAAGGCCTAAACGCCAGTCGTGGTCGCGAGGGGCCGGTGGCATTGCCGGTAGAGGGACCGGAGGATATCAAGCATCTGGCGGGCGAACTGAACAGTGCCCTGCGCGAACGCCATGAACTGGCGGAAGAACGGGAGATGGTCCTGCTGGGCGTTTCTCACGATCTGCGCACGCCCTTGACGCGGATGCGCATGCTCGCCGAGTTTCTCCCCAAGGAGGCGGCAGATCTGCAGAAAGATCTGGTCGACAATCTGTGGGAAATGGACGAAATCCTGCATCAGTTCCTCGATTACGCCCGCAGTGGACGCGAAGAATTAGCCGAAGAGATCGATCTGATCGCTTTCCTGCGCCATTTTGTCGAATCGCAGGGTGACGATGTGCTTCTGAAGGAGCCGGAATGCGAAAGCCTCTATCTCTCTATCACGCCGGTGGCGCTGCGCCGCGTCCTGCAGAACCTGGTGGAAAATGCTCGCCGCCACGGGCGGCCCCCTATCGAGATCCGCGTCGCGCAGGAGGCGGGTTCCGCAAGTATCGAGGTCCACGATCACGGTAACGGCATCTCGGCGGAAAAACTGGCTCAGCTTGGCAAGCCTTTCGCGCTGGCTGGGCGGGGCGGCGGCACCGGACTGGGCATCGCCATCGTGCAGCGTATCCTGCAACGTCTCGGGGGTCGCATCGAGTTCCGCAACGCCCCCGAAGGCGGCTTACGGGTGCGCTTCACCCTGCCCTTGCGCTGAGGCTGCCTGCCGCGGACAGAGTTTGCGCAACTCCTGCAGCTCCTTGGGGTCGAGCTTTTGCCAAGCAATGTTGCCACAGCGGCCTTCAATCGCGCCCTCAATGGTACCCTGCTGGGAGATGCCAGGAGCGACGACAAAATCCGGCACCGAAACCACGCTACCGGTAGGGCTTACCGACTGCAGCGCCGCCGCCGAACTGGCGGTGCTGGCGACGGGCGACACCCCGGGGCCCGCCGGATGCAGCCACAGAAAGAAAAACCCCACCAAGACGATGATGGCGAGAATCACGATGATCACCGCCATCCACGATGCCTTGCTGTTTGCGTTCGTGCTCATCTACACCCCCGTGCTTCTCTTCAGGATAGTCTTTCCAGACTCACAATTCCCAGGGCCAGCCATTTGCTGCCGGAGCTGAACTGAATCTGTACCCGTCCCTGGCGTCCACCGCCCTCATAATCCAGTACCGTTCCCTCACCAAAAACCGGGTGACGGATGCGCCCACCCAACGGGTAGGGGCAATCGCTGCGCCCACTGCTCGAAGCCGATAGAGCAGGTGCCAGCGGTCGACTGATGCGCGCGCGCGGGCGCAGCTCTTCGATTTCCTCTGCCGGTAGCTCGCGCAAGAAGCGCGACGCCAAGGCCAAACGCTCCGCGCCATGCAGCCGCCGGCTCTCGGCGTGACAGAGAACGAGCTGCTGCATGGCGCGGGTCATGCCCACATAGCAGAGGCGCCGTTCCTCGGCCAGACCGGCAGGGTCTTCCAAGCTACGTTGATGCGGAAAGAGCCCTTCCTCCAGCCCAACGAGAAAGACCTGGGCAAATTCCAGTCCCTTGGCACTATGCAGGCTCATCAACTGCACCGCATCTTCCCAGGCCTCGGCCCCGCCTTCCCCCGCCTCGAGGGCAGCATGGGTGAGAAATTCGCTGAGCAGATCCCCGGGTACGGGACTCAGTTCGCGCAGGCCCTCGGAGCCATCCTGCAGAGCAAAACTGCGCGCCGCATTGATCAGCTCCTCCAGGTTTTCCAGGCGTCCTTCGCCGCGATCGCCATCCCGCGCATGCCAATCGCGCAGGGGAACCTGCTCGAGAACCAGACGCACCTGCTCATCGAGCTCCTGGTGGGTGCAGGCTTCCGCCAAGCGATCGATGAGGGTGAGAAAAGCATTGAGCTTGGGCTGCGCCATCTCCCCGGCGGCCTGCCAGAGCGAAATGCCGCGCTCGCGGGCGAGGCTGCGCAGGCGTTCGAGGGTAACAGCGCCAATGCCGCGCGCCGGCACATTGACCACCCGCTCGAAGGCGGCGTCGTCGTGGCGCTGCAAGACCAGACGCAAATAGGCGAGGACGTCCTTGACCTCGGCCCGCTCGAAAAAGCGCAGGCCACCATAGACCCGATAAGGCACGCCGGCACGCAGGAGATGTTCTTCAAAGGGCCGCGACTGGGCATTGGAGCGATAGAGGATGGCACAGTCCTCGCGCTTGCCGCCCGCCGCCACCCACTGCTCGATGCGACCGGCCACAAAACGGGCCTCATCCTCTTCGTTGTAGGCGCGATAGAGCTGCACCGGAGCGCCCTCGCTGCGTTCCGTCCACAAGGTCTTGCCGAGACGGTCGTGATTCTGCGCGATGACGGCATTGGCCGCTGCCAGAATCGGCGCCGTAGAGCGATAATTCTGTTCCAGGCGGATCAACCGGGCACTGGGAAAATCGCGCTGAAAGCGAAAGAGGTTTTCGACTTCGGCACCCCGCCAGGCATAGATCGACTGGTCATCATCGCCAACCACGAAGAGATTCTGATGCCCCTCCGCCAGCCGCCGCAGCCACTGATATTGCACGGCATTGGTGTCCTGAAATTCATCCACCAGAACCTGTTGAAACCGCTCCTGATACTGGGCAAGAAGGGGAGCATTATTCCACAGGCGCAGGGCATAGAGCAGCAGGTCGGCAAAATCCAGGGCTCCAGCGCGCTCGCGCAGCAATTCGTAGCGCTGATAGATCTCCAGTAGCTGCGGCGGCACCGAACGCTCGCCGGCGAGCTCCTGCGGCCCGCGGCCACCGTCCTTCCAGCGACTGATACGTCCGGCGATCTGCCGCGCCGGCCAGTGCTTATCGTCCAGCTGCAGCTCCCGCACGGCACGCCGCACCAAGCGTTGGCTATCGTCCGCGTCGAGGATGACAAACTGCTCCGGCAGATCGACCAGCTCGTGGTGCATACGCAGCAGGCGATGCGCAATGCCATGAAAGGTTCCCATCCACAAGCCACGCAGATCCATGTCGAGCATGGCCGCGAGACGTTCGCGCATGGCCCGCGCCGCCTTGTTGGTGAAGGTCACCGCGAGGATCTGCCCTGGATAGAGGCCGTCTTCCAGCAAATGGGCGATACGGCTGGTGAGCACGCGCGTTTTCCCCGAACCCGCGCCCGCCAGAACCAGCGCCGGCCCCGGTGCCAGCAGCACTGCCTCCCGCTGCCGCTCGTTTAGTTCCATACCTGCCTTACCGTACTGGTGACTTGAAAAAACACCTCTGCGCCCCCACAGTCGCATCAGGTTCATTAGATGCCATCGCGGCATGATACGGGGGGTTCCCTTGGAATACAAAGACTACTACCAGATCCTGGGGGTAGCGCGTGACGCCGACGCAGACGCGATCAAATCCGCGTATCGGAAGATGGCGCGCAAATATCACCCGGACGTAAGTAAGGAGGCCAATGCCGAGGACCGCTTCAAGGACCTGCAAGAGGCCTACGAGGTACTGAAAGATCCGGAAAAGCGCCGTGCCTACGATCAGCTCGGCAGCAATTGGCAAGCGGGGCAGGATTTTCGTCCGCCACCCGGCTGGGAACATTTTACCGGCGGCTTTGGCGGCGGTGCGAACCCCAATATGGGCGGCTTCAGCGACTTCTTCGAGGAGCTCTTTGCCCAGCGGGGGCGACGCAGCCCACACGGCGGTGCGTCCTTTCGTATGCGTGGGGAGGACAGCGAAGCGGAGATCCAGATTCCCCTGGAGGACGTCTTCCATGGGGCAAAGCGAGAGATTTCTCTGGAGCTGCCCGTACTCGGCCCGGACGGACGCATGCACCGCGAACGCCGCCAGCTCAGCGTCAAAATTCCTGCGGGAATCGCTGAGGGACAGCGCCTGCGGATAACCGGGCAAGGACAGCCCGGCCAAGGGGGCGGACCCAATGGCGATCTCTACCTGCGGGTGCGCTACGCAGCACATCCGCGATTTCGGGCCGAGGGAAAGGACCTATACCTCGACCTTCCTATCAGTCCGTGGGAGGCGGTACTGGGTGCATCAGTATCGGTGCCTACCCTGGATGGACAGCTTCGGGTGAAGGTTCCGGCCGGCAGCAGTAGCGGACAGAAATTGCGACTTGGGGGCAGGGGATTACCAGAGAGCAAGGGCGGCAAGGCCGGCGACCTCTACGTGGTTCTCCAGATTGTTGTCCCCAAAGAGGTCAGTACAGCAGAGAAGGAGCTATGGGAAAAGCTCGCGACAGAAAGTCGTTTTCAGCCGCGGAATGACTGACACTCAGGAGCGAGCAAAAAGAACCGCTTGGTTGCGCCCGAGCCGTTTGGCCTCGAAGAGCGCTTGGTCGGCTGCTTGCAGCAGATCCTTTGCAGAAGCCATCTGTGCATCCCGGCTTGCGGCCCCGATACTGACCGAAACATCTGGTTGCAGGTCAGTCCAGGTATCTGCCGCAGCCAGTTGCGAGCAAATGCGCCGTGCCAACACCTGGACACCTCGCGCGTCGGTGTTTGGACAAATGATCAGAAACTCATCGCCCCCCACCCGACAGGGAATATCCTGGTGGCGGGCAAAGGCGTCGAGAATACTCGAGGCCCTCTGCAACACTTCGTCACCCACGTCGTGGCCGTGGGTATCGTTGATCAGCTTGAAGTTATCCAGATCTAGAAGCATCAGGGCAAGATTTTTATCGTGGCGTTCTGCGATCGACCACTCCTGTGCCAGCCTCTCGTCGGCATAGCGACGATTGCGCAGGTGGGTCAGCGGGTCTGTTAGCGCCGCTTGTCGCAGATCCCGATTGACATCCGCCAAAGATCCGGTGAATTTGCGCATGCGCTCCTGCCGATGCAGATATTTTTGCCTTGCCTCCTGGCGACGCTGGGCCAATTGCAAGTGTTTTCGCAGACTTTCGGGGAACGAAGACCTAGGTTCGTAGGCATCGATACCGAGGCGAAACAGCTCACTTTCACTCTGCGCATCCAGCTTGTCGCCAACGAGCAAGATGTACGGTCCGAGAACCGGATCCAGGCCGCGTAAATTGGTCGTGATCCACTCCTTGGCATTTTGCTGGGAGGCGACGACCAGCAAATCCAGACTCGCAATATCACTGATATCTGCCATCAATGGCGAAAGCCCCAGACGCGAGAATACTTCCATGCACGCGTCGGACACGCTGCTGTCCATCGCCAGGCACGCGACCCGCAATGGGGAGGAATCGCTCGATGCAACTCGCTCCCGATCCATCAGAAACTCCCAGTCCAGCGGCTCCGCAAGCAACGGCGCCGCTTCTTGCAACAGGCTCTGCCATTGCGGCCAAGCCAAAAGGAGGCGGGAGACTTGTTCGCGGACGCGCGCGGCATCGAGACCGAGCTTGATCATCTCCTCGGCCATTTGCGCTGCGCTAGCGGATCGGCGTGGGTTATCACGCAGGCAGAATTCCGCCATGCCCGCCCCAAAACGAAGCAGCCGCGCCAGAAACAGCGACCGACCTGCGTCTGGAAAGGAACTCAACTCCTCCGGCTGTGCTTGATGAAATATGGCTTCCACGAAGACCATCGGCAATCCCCACTCTTCTACCAGCAGGGAAGACAACTCATCGTGGTCAATGCCATATTGCTCGCGTTCGATGCGCAGCAGCGCGTTACCTTCGGATGGTGGCACCGTGCCACGCAATTCTGCATAACTCTCGGAGAACAGGCTCACCAAGGCCAGCTCGCCCACCTTGGCCAGGAGCGCCACAACAAATATTTCGTCTGAATTGACCTGACCAAGTTGCTCAGACAGTGCTTGTACGGTGAGCGCCGACAGCAATGAAACGGTCCAAAATTTGGCGTAATCGAATCCGCTCACCCGCGGAGTGGTCGACTGGATGAGCGTCAAGGCCAAGATGAGACGTTTGATCTGCGCTTGGCCGAGCACCAGAATTGCGTCCGAAACCGCCACTATGGGACGTGAGCGGGTGCGAATGGAGACATTGGCGAGCTGTAGCAGCCGCGCGTTCGTTGCTGGATCGGATTGCAGCACCCGTACCAGTTCGCGATCGTCGACTTCCTCTTGCTCCAGGAGACGTAACGCTTCCAGGTACACTCCTTTCGGTGAGGGAAGTTTACCACCCTGACGATACTGGGATAGCCAATCAATATTCCTCGTTGCCACTGTTTTCCCCAGCTCGTCCTGCGATATTCTCAGTCTCGTATACTAGACTATTTTCTGCAAAATGCCGTCCCCGTCAAATCGATTTGGCCATGGCTCTCGCTGTGCCCCATCGCCACGGGTACGGCTCGTTCCGGGCCCAAGAAGACTGGGGCAATGGGCTGCACAGGCACGCCGCTCTGGATACTGACCCGCTCCACCCCAGACCAAGACAGGCCCAAGGCCGTGCAGGCATTGCGGGCGTCTTCTATAAAGCGATGCAACACCGTAGTGCTGGCCTGCCGCTGTGCGGTGGCAATGGCCGAAGCCGCGGCCTCTGACCGCAGAGAGCGCAACTGCAGACGGGACTGCAGCGTGGCCAGAACCGGCAGCAGCACTTTGGGATCGGCGCGTAGCGACAGATCCCCTGCCACCCGCCAGTCTTTGTCGCTCTGGCGATTACTGCTGTAACCTGCAAGCTGCCAGTGGATCTGCGGATAGGCAGCCAATTGTTGTTCTGCCCAGCGCAGATCTTCGTTTACCACACTGGCGGCACTGCTCGCCTGCGGTTTTTCCGCAGTGGCCTGGAGTTGCGCGATCAGTTCACTGTTGGCGACCGTATATTTCTGTGTAAGCCGCAATTCCACCTGTGGCAGGGAATTCTGAGTATCTGCCGAGGCGGTCGGAGCGATACAGCAGGCCAGCACCGCCAAACTGCAACTCAGTTTTTTCATAGTTTTCTCCATGGACTGGCTCACGAAGCAGTATAGTTCATGTCATAGCCTATTGCTCTTGGAGGGCGGCCGCTCAGGAAAAGGGGTCGACTCTTCAAGGTAGAACGGATAATTGTACGAGGAGTGGAAATGTCCCATGATTTTTCAGAGGTTGGTATATTTCTTATCCTGTTAGCAGAAGAGGTGATCCATTGAAAATCCAAACACCTGGCAGCAAACCTATCCATGAGCCCATCGTACTGCGCACCTATACCGAGTTTTTATGGCACCAGGCCAGATATACTCTGGCCGGAATAACCTTCCTGATTCTTTCTCTCGGCATGGGAATCGCTGGATATCACATCTTTGGCAAACTGGACTGGCTCGACAGCCTGTTGAATGCCAGCATGATATTGAGCGGTATGGGACCCGTTTCATCGCTCCACGGCAGCACGGCAAAACTCTTTGCCAGCGCATTCGCATTATATTCAGGTATTGTGTATCTTGCGGTATCCGCAATATTGCTTTATCCCTTGGTATTGCGCATGCTCAAAATCCTGCATCTCCAGGCTTTGCATACGCCCCAATAGGGTTGTCGCCATCACCTCCGCACAGCCGGAAAATATCTTCTGGGGGGCCATTGCTGCGCTTTATCGCATTACGAAAAAGGCGCATCATCATTTACTGGAGGACGCTGCACTATCGCTGACAGGCATTCCCACTTAGTGTTTTTGCGCATCCCATCACCCAAAGGAGACATCACATGTGTGTTCGAAAGATTTTTTCTATCGTTCTCAGCTCTGCGCTGACCCTCATTGCCGCCAATGGCGAGGCCTGTACCCGAGTGGTCTACCACGGTGAGGATGGCCTGACCATTACCGGCCGCACTATGGACTGGAAAGATCCCATGCACACTCGTTTGTGGCTTTTCCCCGCGGGCCTGAAGGAAAACGGGGGGGCAGGCAAGAATGCAGCAGTATGGACTTCGCGCTACGGCAGCGTCGTTGTCACTTCCCTCAATGCCGCCGTCTCCGATGGAATGAATCAAAAAGGCCTGGTGGCCAACATGCTGTGGCTGAATTCCAGCAAGTACCCCGATCACTGCGGGACCGACGAAAAACGTCTAGCGATCAGCGCCTGGGCGCAGTATTTCCTCGATAACTTCGCGACGGTGCAGGAGGCCGTTCATTCTCTGAAGACGCATCCCGTTTGTCTGATTTCGGCGCCCATCCCTGGCACTGATCGCTTCACCACCCTACACCTGTCGTTGTCGGATAGTAGCGGCAATAGTGCCATCCTGGAGTACATCGACGGCAACTTGGTGATCCACGAAGGCCGGCAGTATCAGGTGCTGACCAATGATCCGGAATATTCGCAGCAACTCGCCGTTGCGAGATATTGGGAAGGGATTGGCGGCACCCGCTTCCTGCCCGGCAGCAATCAGGCTCCAGATCGCTTCGCGCGGGCGAGCTTCTACATTCACGCCATCCCCAAAACCGCCAGCAACCGGGTCGGGGTAGCCCAGGTGTTCAGCGTGCTCAACAACATCTCCGTACCCATGGGTATCTCCACTCCGGGGCACCCCAATATCTCCACCACCCGCTGGCGGGTCGTGGCCGATCAAAAGGACCTGAAATATTATTTCAACTCGACCTCCTCCATGGATCTGTTCTGGGTTGACCTCAACAAGGCCGACCTGAAACCCGGCGCCCCAGTGCGGATGCTGCCCATGGGCCAAGGGGAGACCTACAATGGTGACGTGCTTGACAAATTTGTGCCTAGCAAGCCCTTCGAGTTTGCCCCGGTGCCGCCGGAGGTCTTGGCGGCATACCGCTGACGAAGCAATTTTTACTGACAAGGAAGCGCCCATGAAGATTTCTGCCAAGTTGTTTTTCCTGTTGCTTCCCATGACGTTAGCGGGTTGCGCCGCAGCGGCGCCGTCTCGTCAGGGCAGCCATCCCCAGCCCCCGGATGAGAGCACGGCAAAAACCTCCCTCGACTGGTCCGGCAGTTATGCAGGGAATCTGCCCTGCGCCGACTGTGCAGGTATCCGCATGACCATCAGTCTGCGCAACGATGATCGTTATCTGTTGACGCACCAATACGCCAGCAACAAGGCGGGGGGCATCTTCCGCAGTCAAGGCAGCTTTCATTGGCTGCCGGGAGCTTCGGAAATCGAGCTGTCTTCTGCGGATGGGGAAAGGTTTCAGGTCGTGGAGAATGCGCTGGTACCGCTTACCGGCGAAGGCAAGGCGCTAGAGTTGGGAGGCAAGCGCTGGGTACTGAACAAGGTCAGCAGCCAGGACTCCGCGCAGGCGCTTTATGCCAGTTACCGCTGGCAGCTGAGCAAGCTTCCAGGCCACCAGACCGTCGCCACTGCCAACGGCAAGAAGCCCTATCTGGCCTTCGATCCCGCGGAACGCTCGGTATCCGGCTGGGATGGCTGCAATCGCATTGCTGGACGGGTCGCCCTCGGCGCGGAGAATACCCTACGTTTCCCCGCCCTGGTATCGACGCGCATGGCCTGTCTAGGCAGCAATGCAGAACTGGAGACGGCTTTTTCCACTGCACTGAACGAAACACGCTCGTTCACCTGGCATGGCAATCTGCTCGATCTGCAAGGGGAAAACGGAAAACTACTCGCCCAGTTCTCCGAGATTGCCGAGCCCGAAACTTCAGCGCATTGAGATTTTGCGTCCTATAGGGAATTTGAAGCCTGCGATATTTTCGTGGCTAGCTTCCGCGGGCGCTATATTTTTTCGCCCAGTCACGGTGTTCGCTTGCCCGTTATGGCTAGATGCCCCGGCTGGCGGACACCTTGAGCAAGTTGGCCGCCGCCAGCAGGCCCTGGTCCAGTGTGTAAAAGGTCTCGGCGCCGTGGTTGCTGGCAATGGCCAAGTGCAGGGCATCTCCGGCACGGAGTTTAGTGGCGAAGTGCTTGATGTAGCTCGTGGCTAGGTCGAAGTCCGCGACTCCCAAGGTGAGGACCCGAAAGGACTCCGACACCATGGTATCGAACTGGTCCATGGCGGCTAGGGCATTGCTTTCCGCCAGGGCCTGCGTTCTGACCTCACGGGCAAGCAAGCTGGCGAATTCCGTCCGGGTCCAACGGCTTACAGAAAGCTCTCCGGGCGGCAGCTTGACAATAAACGCCTCGACCTTGTCGCTGGTTTCTTCTTCCAGGATGAGAGGGGCTAGAAAGCTGGTATCGAAATACAGCATTACAGCCCTTCCTCGCGCATCTGCCGCAGCAGCTCGACGCTGGACTTGCGCCAATGAGGCATCTGCTTGCGGAATTGAGCGAGGGACTTGAGCGGCTGCTTAGGTTTCTCAACGGGAGTGAGACGTGCGATGGGCTGGCCGCGCCGCGTTATGACCACCTCTTCTCCGGCCTCCACTTGGTCGAGCAAATGGCTCAGATGGGTCTTGGCTTCGGCCAGGGTGACAGTGCTCATGCCAAACCTCTATTGGTCATGTAGTTGGTCATAGAATAGCCCGAGATACCCTTTCTGGCAAATCCGCACTACGTCAATGGTCACGAGCAGATCTGTGAGCAAACTTTATTATCTGTGAACAACTAGCCACACGGACACACACAGTTACTCGACAGTCACAGCCTTTGCCAGGTTGCGCGGGCGGTCAACGTCAGTACCCTTCACCAGAGCGGCATGGTAGGCGAGAAGCTGCACTGGGATGGCGTGGAGGACGGGCGAAAGCAGCCCGGCGTGGCGGGGGAGGCGAATCACATGCACCCCTTCTCCACCCTCATAGTGGCTATCGAGATCGGTAAAGACGTAGAGCTGCCCGCCACGGGCGTGGACCTCCTGCATGTTGGCAGCGACCTTCTCGAAGAGCTGGTCGTTGGCGGCAATCACCACCACGGGCATCTGCCGATCGACCAGCGCCAGGGGCCCATGTTTCAACTCACCGGCAGGGTAGGCCTCGGCATGGATGTAGGAAATCTCCTTGAGCTTCAGCGCCCCCTCCAAGGCAATGGGATAGTGCAGTCCCCTGCCGAGGAATAGGGCATGCTCCTTATCCGCAAAGCGATTCGCCCAGAGCTGGATTTGTGGTTCCAGATTGAGGGCCTGCTGCAGGCTGCCCGGCAGTTGCCGTAAGGCCTCGCGATGCGCCTGCAATGCGGCCGCATCTACCCGGCCACGCAGCACGCCGAGACTGAGGGCGAGCAGGTAGAGGGCAACGAGCTGAGTGGTGAAGGCCTTGGTCGAGGCCACGCCGATTTCTGGTCCGGCGCGAGTGAGAAAACGCAGGGCCGACGCCCGCGGGATAGCACTCTCCGCGACGTTGCAGATCGACAGGGTGTGCTGATGCCCCAAGGTCTGCGCGTGCCGCAGCGCCTCGTAGGTATCCAGGGTCTCACCGGACTGCGACAGGGTAACGATGAGCTGGCGTGGATCGGGAATGCTCTCGCGGTAGCGGTACTCGTGTCCGAGTTCTGCCGCTGCCGGGATGCCCGCAATGGATTCGATCCATTGGCGCCCCACCAGACTTGCGTAATGACTGGTTCCCGAGGCCAGCAACAGGACGCGATCGATTTCTTGCAGTCGCTCCGCCGCTCCCTTTCCCCACAACTGGTCGATGGAGAAATCCCCATCCAGAGCCGCTTCCAGGGTGTCAGCAACGGCGCGCGGCTGCTCGTAGATCTCCTTCTGCATGAAGTGACGGTAGGGTCCGAGGTCGATGGCTGCCGAGCTCAACTGGCTCCAATGCTCTTCCCGCTGTATCAGCATCCCCTCGGCATCCTGCAGAGATGACTCATTCTGCTGGAGCCGGACAAAATCGCCATCTTCGAGATAGATCACCCGCCGTGTCACCGGCAACAGTGCCGCTACATCTGAGGCAAAAAAGTGTCCCTGCTCCGCGATGCCCAACAAGAGGGGACAGCCCTTGCGATGCAGTACCAGCTCCTGCGGATCGCGCCGACTGAGCACGGCGAAGGCGTAGGCACCCTGTAACTCACGACTGGCTGCCTGTACCGCTGCCAGCAGGGCAGGCAACTGCTGACGATACCAGTGCACCAGATGGGCGATGACTTCGGTATCGGTCTCGGAAGTAAAGCGGTAGCCCAGGGACTGCAGACGACTGCGTAAGTTCTGATAATTTTCGATGATGCCATTGTGGACTACGGCAATCTCGTCATGGGAGATCAGCGGATGGGCATTGTGCTCGGCAATCCCGCCATGGGTCGCCCAACGGGTGTGGCCGATGCCGACCGTTGCTCGGAACCCTTCCTTGGTTTGCAACGCCGCCAGCTCCGCGACACGCCCGACGCTGCGGCGCCGCTGCAACTCGCCCTGCGCATCGACAAAGGCCAGGCCAGCCGAGTCATAGCCACGGTACTCCAGGCGCCGTAAGCCCTCGAGAATGACTGGAACCACATCGTCCGTCGCAAGTCCACCAACAATTCCACACATTGCTCTGATCCCCCGCCTGGTTCAGGATGGTGTACAGGATTTTTTGGGACCCTGCCAGTGTGAAATCGTCCTTTGCGGTGTCCGGCTGAGAGTCAAGCCACCTTCCGGTACCGCCTTGGTGATGGTGCTGCCGGCACCGATGGTGGCACCTTTTCCCACAGAAACCGGAGCTACCAGCTGCGTGTCAGACCCTACGAAAACATCGTCACCAATCTCGGTGCGATGTTTGTGTACGCCATCATAGTTGCAGGTGATCACGCCTGCACCAATATTCACGCCCTTACCGATCTCCGCGTCGCCGAGATAACTCAGGTGATTGGCCTTGCTTCCTTCACCCAGAATGACCTTTTTGGTTTCCACGAAATTGCCGATATGCGCACGCGCGCCGATGTCGCTTCCTGGCCGAATGCGGGCAAACGGGCCTACGCGGGCCGCCGTGCCAATGCGCGCTTCCTCCAATAACGAATAGGAGAGAATCTCCACATCGTCGCCGATCGTACAGTCACGCAGAATTACGCCGGCACCGACGCGCACACGATCCCCGAGCGAGACCTTGCCCTCGATGATCACTCCAGGCTCCAGCCAACAGTCCATGCCAAAGCGAAGTTCACCGCGCAGATCCAGACGCGCCGGGTCGGCGCAGCGCAGCCCTGCACGCTGCAAGGCCTCCACCTGCCGGCGCTGGTAGAAGCGTTCCGCCACGGCGAGCTGGGCGGGGTCGTTCACCCCCAGGGCCTCCTCCGGCCGCGGCAGGCGAAAGCCGTGTACCGCAACGCCGTCGCTACGTGCGAAGCCCACCAAGTCCGTAAGGTAGTACTCTCCCTGCGCATTGCTGGGCTGCAGACGCGCGATCCAGGCCGGCAAGCGAGACGCAGGGAGGAGCATGATGCCCAGATTGACTTCCCGCAGCAGCCGCTCCTCTGCGCTGCAGTCACGCTCCTCGCGAATCCCCAGGACCTCCCCTTGCGGAGAGCGAAGGATTCGACCATAGCCCTGGGGGTCCGTCAGGTCCCCGGTACAGAGTCCGAGGACATTGGCTGGCGTGCTGTGCAGAAACTGCTGCAGGGTCTCGGCACGCAGTAGCGGCACGTCGCCATACAGCACCAGCACCCGCTCGGCCTCCCGCAGAGCTGGCAAGGCCTGGCGTACGGCGTCGCCGGTGCCGAGTTGCCGTTCTTGGTGGTGCCAACAGATCTCGCCCTCGTGCGCAAAGGTTGCACGCACCAGCTCTGCGCCATAACCGACAGTGACGTGGATCCGCGGGTTTCCCGCTAGCGTGCGCGCCGTATCGAGCACATGCGCCAATAATGGCTTGCCCGCCAATGGCTGCAACACCTTGGGCGACGATGAGCGCATGCGCGTGCCCTTACCAGCGGCCAGGATGACGACGTCGATTGTCATGTTATTCCCCCAAAAACAAAGGCCCCACTACGCTACTGCGTCGGGGCCTTCGACAAGCTACGTGGGAAAAGACCGCCCAAAAGGCTAGCGCAGGATACCCTGTTCGCGCAGACGCTGCAGGGTGCGCAGGCGTGCTACCTGCTCGAGCAGCTCCGCTTGCGCCGCCGCATAATCCAGCTCGTCCGCCTGATTGGCGATGCGCACCTCTGCCGCCTCCTTGGCAGCCTTGGCCTTCGCCTCATCGATATCAGTGGCACGCTCTGCGGAATCCGCCAGAACCGTAACCACGTCGGGCTGGATTTCGAGGATCCCGCCGTTTACGAAGAGATATTCGGTCTCAGCACCATGTTTGATGCGCAGCTCCCCCGGGCGCAGCCCGGTGAGCAGCGGGGCATGGCGGGGAAGGATACCCAGCTCACCCATCTGCCCCGGTGCAATCACCATATCCGCCGTGCCTTCGTAGATGCTGCCTTCCGCGCTGACTACCCGCACATCGATGGTCATGCCCATAGCTCTCAGCCTTGCTGCAGCTTCTGCGCCTTGGCTAGCGCTTCATCGATGGTGCCGACCATATAAAAGGCCTGCTCGGGCAGATGGTCATATTCGCCACTGACAATCGCCTTGAAGCCACGGATGGTCTCTTTGAGCGAAACGTAGGTGCCCGGGCTACCGGTAAAGACTTCGGCAACAAAGAACGGCTGCGACAGGAAGCGTTGGATTTTCCGTGCCCGTCCCACCAGCACCTTGTCTTCGGCAGAAAGTTCGTCCATACCGAGGATGGCGATGATGTCCTGCAACTCTTTGTAGCGCTGCAAAGTCTTCTGACAGGAACGCGCTACGTCGTAGTGCTCCTGTCCGACGATCTGCGGATCGAGCTGACGGCTAAAGGAATCCAGAGGATCCAAAGCCGGATAGATGCCCAGCTCGGCGATCTGTCGCGACAACACCACCGTCGCATCCAAATGGGCGAAGGTGGTTGCCGGAGACGGATCGGTGAGGTCATCCGCCGGCACGTAAACGGCTTGCACCGAGGTAATCGAGCCGACTTTGGTAGAGGTGATCCGCTCCTGCAGCTTGCCCATTTCTTCGGCCAGGGTCGGCTGATAACCCACCGCCGATGGCATACGGCCGAGCAGTGCGGAAACCTCGGTGCCCGCCAGGGTATAGCGGAAGATATTGTCGATAAACATCAGGATGTCGCGGCCTTCATCGCGGAAATGCTCCGCCATGGTCAAGCCGGTAAGACCCACGCGCAGACGGTTGCCTGGTGGCTCGTTCATCTGCCCGTACACCAGCGCAACCTTATCGATAACGCTGGACTCGGTCATTTCGTGATAGAAGTCGTTGCCCTCGCGAGTCCGCTCGCCGACCCCAGCGAATACGGAGTAACCCGTGTGCTCGATGGCAATGTTGCGGATCAACTCCATCATCAATACCGTCTTACCCACGCCCGCGCCCCCGAAGAGGCCGACCTTGCCGCCCTTGGCAAAAGGACAGACCAAGTCGATGACCTTGACGCCGGTTTCCAGCACCTCGGTGCTCGCCGCCAACTCGTCAAAGGACGGGGCTGGGCGGTGGATCGCCTTGCGCTCTTGCGTCTGCACCGGCCCCTTGCCATCCACGGGATCGCCCAGGACATCCATGATGCGTCCCAGAGTTTCATGGCCCACGGGGACGCTGATCGGTGCCCCGGTGCGGCGGACGGAGAGTCCGCGCTTCAAGCCTTCGCTCGAACCCATGGCAATACCGCGAGCTACGCCATCACCCAACTGCGTCTGTACTTCGATGGTGAGATGGCGGTCTTCAACGACAATCGCCTCCATGATTTCCGGCACCTGCCCGCGGGGGAAGGCGACGTCGATCACCGGCCCGATGACTTGGACGATATGGCCAACGGCCTGATCTGCAACTTGCGCTTCGCTCATGCTCTGCATCCTCAAATAATCCAAAAATTTACACTGCCGCGGCGCCGGCGCTGATCTCCGCGATTTCCTGCGTGATTGCCGCCTGACGCGCCTTGTTGTAAGCAAGCTGTAATTCGCCCACGAGCCGTTTGGCATTGTCGGAGGCGTTTTTCATCGCCACCATCCGAGCGCTCTGCTCGCAGGCCAAATGCTCGACTACCGCCTGGTAAATGACCGATTCCACGTAGCGCTGTAACAGATGATCCAATACCGGTCGCGCTTCTGGCTCATAGATGTAATCCCAACGCTCGCCTGCCACCACCGTCTTTTCCTCCGGCTTTTTCACCGGCAAGACCTGCTCCAGGGTCGCCCGCTGCAACATGGTATTGATGAAGCGCGAAGAAATCAGGTAAAGGGCGTCAATCTCACCATTCCGATAGGCGTCGGTCATCACCCGAATCGGGCCAACCATATCCGCCAGGCCGGGCCGATCGCCAATGCCGGTGAGTTCGGCAGAGAGCTGCGCACCATGACGTCGCAGAAACCCAACGCCCTTGTTGCCAACTGCAGCCACCTGCACTTCTATGCCCTGACTCTGCAAGTCGTGCATTTGCTGCACAACGATGCGCAGGACGTTTACATTCAGTGCCCCACAAAGACCGCGATCGGAACTGACCAGCAGAAACCCAACCCGCTTTCTTGGCCGCTCGGCGAGAAAGGGATGTTGATACTCTGGATGCGCCTGCGCGACATGCGCCAGCACTTCGCGGATCTTGTCGGCATAGGGCCGCGATGCCGCCATCCGTTCCTGGGCGCGGCGCATTTTACTCGCCGCGACCATTTCCATGGCCTTGGTGATCTTGCGCGTGTTTTTTACGCTCTTGATCTGGGCGTTGATTTCCTTCGCCTTCGCCATTGCCGTTCCTTAATAACTCGCGGTGGACTTGAATTGCTTCAACGCTGCATCCAATTCTGCCTTGATCTCGTCGGTGAGTGCCTTCTTGTCTTCCAAGGCATCGACGGTCGCCTGATGATTGGAGTGCATATAGGCAAGCAAAGCCTTCTCAAAGGGCCGAACCTTGGCGACCTCGACGTCGTCCAGGGCACCACTGCTCGCCGCAAACAGTGCGATAGACTCCTCGGCGACGGACATCGGCGAATACTGATCCTGCTTCAGCAGCTCTGTTACGCGCTTGCCGCGCTCGATCTGCTTGCGCGTGATCTCATCAAGATCCGAAGCAAACTGCGCAAACGCCGCGAGCTCGCGGTATTGCGCCAAGTCCAGACGAATACCACCGCCGAGCTTCTTGATGACCTTGGTCTGCGCTGCGCCGCCGACGCGGGAAACCGACAGACCCGCATTGATAGCCGGGCGAATGCCGGAATTGAACAAATCGGATTCGAGATAGATCTGACCGTCGGTAATGGAAATAACATTGGTCGGCACGAACGCAGACACATCGCCCGCCTGGGTCTCGATGATCGGCAATGCGGTCAAGGAGCCGGTCTTTCCCTGTACCGCGCCATTGGTCTTCTTTGCCACGAAATCGGCGTTGACGCGCGCAGCGCGCTCCAGCAAGCGGGAGTGCAGATAGAACACGTCACCAGGGTAGGCCTCGCGACCTGGCGGACGGCGCAGCAACAGGGAGATCTGCCGGTAGGCCCAGGCTTGCTTGCTAAGGTCGTCGTAGATGATCAGGGCATCCATGCCCCGATCACGGAAATACTCGCCCATCGTACAACCGGCATAAGGTGCCAGGTACTGCATTGCCGCAGAATCCGAGGCGTTGGCGGCGACCACGATGGTGTACTCCATCGCGCCGTACTCCTCAAGCTTGCGCACCACACTCGCCACTGTGGACGCCTTCTGCCCGACGGCGACATACACACAGAAGACGTTCTGGCCCTTCTGATTCAGAATGGCGTCTACCGCAACGGCAGTCTTGCCAGTCTGGCGGTCGCCGATGATCAGCTCGCGCTGTCCGCGCCCGATCGGAACCATGGCATCAATTGCCTTGATTCCCGTCTGCATGGGCTCATCCACACTCTGGCGATCGATGACGCCCGGAGCGATCTTTTCGAGGACGTCGTATTCTTCCGCCTCAATCGGGCCTTTGCCATCCAGGGGCTGACCCAGGGAGTTGACTACGCGACCCAGCAAGCTCTTACCAATCGGTACCTGCATGACCTTACCGGTACATTTGACGACGTCCCCTTCCTCCAGGCCGGAGAATTCGCCCAATACCACGGCACCGACGTTGTCACGCTCCAGATTCATCGCGAGGGCATACTTACCCCCCGGCAACTCGAGCATCTCGCCGTACATCACGTCTTCCAGGCCGTGAATGCGGAGAATCCCGTCGCTCAGGCTGGTGATCGTTCCCTGTGAGCGGGTTTCTACCCGCCCCTCGAAACCCGCTATCCGCGTGCGGATCAGGTCACTGATTTCCGAAGGATTCAGTTGTTGCATGCCATTTCCTCAATTCAATTGCGAAGATTTTGCGCCAGTTGTTGCAACTGGCCGCGCACGGATGCGTCAATGGATTCGTCACCGGCGCGGATGACCAGACCGCCCAGGAGATCAGGGTCTACCGCCGCCCGCAGGGTCACGTGCATACCAGGATGCCGGCGTTCCAGTGCAGCAGCTACGGCCGCCCTCTGATCGTCGTCCAAAGCGAATGCGCTGGTAACCAACACATCGAGTTCCCCTTTCGCACGTCGTACCGCGGCGCGGAAGAGTTCGGCGATTTCTCGGGAAAGCGACCAGCGCTCGTTATCGATGAGCAGCTGGACGAAGCGCGTCCAGGCCTCCTTGTCGACGGCGACCGAAACACCCGCCAGCAAGGCTACCTTGTCGGCATCCAAGCGCTCTGGATCAGCGAGAAAGGCGCGCGCGTCTGCATCCTCGACCCAAGAGGCGAGGGCTTGCAGCGCATCATCCCAGGCACCCGTTACAGCGCCCGCCGATGCCATCTCGAAGAGGGCTTCAGCGTAGGGACGCGCGAGGGTAGTAGACTCTGCCATCATCGCCTCCGTCAGAGCTGGGCAACCATGCGATCAACGATGTCGCGATGATTGTCAGCGTTGATTTCCCGATGCAGGATCTGTTGCGAGCCGTCCACCACTAGGCGCACGACTTCACCACGCAACTGCTCGCGAGCGCGATTGCCTTCGACCTCGATCTCGGCTCGGGCTGCAGCGATGATGCGATCCGCCTCCTCACGCGCCTTGATTTGCGCTTCCTCGCGCATCTCAATACCACGTCGCTCGGCTAGAGAAATGATTTCGCTCGCTTTTTCTTTCGCTTCCCGTAGAATTTCGGCAGCGCGCTTCTGCGCGAGGTCAAGCTCTTCCTGACCACGCTCGGCGGCAGCCAAACCGTCCGCAATCTTTGCCGAGCGATCGTCCATTACCCGACGCAACGGACCATAAAGGTACTTGTAGAGCAAAATCACCAGGATCACGAAGGTGATCAGCTGGATGATCAGCGTCCCATTGATACTTACTGGATTCATGATGTCCTCTCTTGCACGGAGGCCGGCTCAGCCGACCAGGGGCATTAGCCGACGAAGGGGTTGGCGAAGAGGAACCAGAAGCCAAAAGCGAGAATGATGAAGGGGAAAGACTCCATCAAGCCAGCGAAGATGAAGGTGTTGACCAGCAGCTGCGGGCGCATTTCCGGCTGACGGGTAATGCCTTCGATGGTCTTGGAGGTGATCAAACCCCAGCCAATGGCCGAGCCGAGACCGGCGGCACCAAAGATGATACCCACGGCGATGGCAGTTGCTGCAACGATGATGGTATGTGCGTCCATGGTAAAGACTCCTTAGAATGTCAAAACAAAGCAGAAAGTGGAATTAGTGGTCCTGCATATTGGCCATGCCCAGATACACAACCGTCAGCACGGTGAAAATAAAGGCCTGGAGCATAATGATGAGGGATTCGAACAGCGACCAGACCTCGCCCATGATCAGGGTACCCCACCACGGCAATAGAGCGAGAAGCAGGAATACAAGCTCGCCAGCAAACATGTTGCCAAAGAGTCGCAAACCCAGACTCAGGGGCTTGGTGATTTCTTCAATCGCCGTCATGATGATGTTGATGGGCGCTAGGTACTTGCCGAATGGGTGGGTGAGGTAGGTCTTGAAGTACGCAAATCCTTTGACGCGTAGACTGGTGAAAATGGTCAGTCCAAAGACCGCCAACGCGACCGCAAAGGTGGTGTTCAAATTTACGGTAGGCGTGATGCGAAAGTGCTCGAGCCCAAACCAACCGGCGATAACTCCAGG
Organism: Acidithiobacillus sp. TH-A67; assembly: GCF_057473545.1. NCBI lineage: Bacteria > Pseudomonadati > Pseudomonadota > Acidithiobacillia > Acidithiobacillales > Acidithiobacillaceae > Acidithiobacillus > Acidithiobacillus sp. TH-A67. The sequence goes on along the minus strand of NZ_JBYCKU010000030.1, from coordinate 35,950 downwards.
CAGATAGGCAGGAATCACGTCCATACTGTTCATCAGCAGGATCCACACGAACACCGTCAGCGCCACCGGCGCAATCAGGGGATCGCGCACCGGAAAACTATCGGTAACCAGCTTATCGATAAACTCTACGGTTCCTTCGAGCCAGGCCTGCATTCCGGCTGGGGCTCCCCGCTGCAGGCGGGCACCGACCACCATGGAGGTGATTACCAGGATGGCAGCCATTACCCAACCAATCAGAATGGTATCGAGATCGAAGGTCCAGAATCCCTGGCCAACCGTCCAGTTGACCAGGTGATGGGCGATATCGCCAGATGCCACGTTTCATCTCCTTTTCTTGTTGCGCTCGCGCAACATGAAGCCTAAATACACAAAGTGTGCAAGCAAAAGACCGATGACCAAACCGACGATCGGCAGGTGCAACCAGGCCAAAGCCAACAGCAAGCCCAAGATGGTGAGCACCCAGCGCTGCAGCACCGCCGCACCTAGCCGCGCGCTGGCGGCAGCCGGTGAAACGGGGAGCGCCAATAGGCGGCTTCCCAAAATGAGCATGTTCAGTACGCTCAAAAAGGCGGCGTAGAGAATGGCCCAGGCCTCTCGCGCATTCCAGCGCCACGCACAAATGGCGGCGACGAGCAAAGCCAATACCAAAACCCACGCAGCAACTCGACCGACATAGGCCGAAAATGCCCAGGAGGCCATGGTTGATTTTTCTGACATCGGCCTCACCGCAAATTGGCAGGGAGTCTAAACACGCAGTCGGACGAGGTCAAGAGAGGGGCACTGAATCTTCCGTCACGCCCAGACGTTGCCATAGGGCGGCGGCCTCGGCGGCATTGCGCCAGCGAATGTGCAACTCTCCTCCTTCACGACGGACCGAGATGCGGACCTGCAGGCCCAACGCCGTTTCCAGCTGGACGAGCAGCGCGGCAAGGTTTGGGTCGACCTCCTTGGAGACTCGATTCTCGCGGTCCTGCACATTTTTGGCCAAGAGTTCGGCCTGGCGAACGCTCAGACCCTTGGCGATGATCTCCGCCGCCGCTTGCCGCTGTGCGGGGGGCGGCAGGGACAGTAAGGTCCGCGCATGTCCAGCAGTCAATCCGCCAGTGCGTAACTGCGGTGCTAAAGAGGGGTCGAGGCGGAGCAGGCGCAGCTGGTTACTGATGGCCGCTCGCGAGCGCCCCAACACCTGGGCCAGGGCCTCATGACTCAGGTGGAATTCATCAAGTAGACGCTGCAGAGCCGCGGCTTCCTCAAGGGGATCGAGATCCTGACGCTGGATATTTTCGATAATGCCGATCACCAAAGCCTGCTGTTCGGAGGCCTCGCGGATCAGGGCGGGAATCTCCCGCAGTCCGGCCAACTGTGCTGCGCGCCAGCGCCTCTCCCCCGCCAAGAGCTCATACCGGCCTCCGGCTTCGGCACGCACCAAAATAGGCTGCAGCACCCCTTCGGCGCGAATGGAATCTGCGAGTTCCGCCAGAGCCGCTTCGTCGAAATGTTTACGCGCCTGCTGTGCCCCCGGATGGATGAGGTCGAGAGGCAGATTGCGCAGGGTGCTGGTCTCCCGGTTACCGGCAAACAGGGCGTCGAGACCACGACCTAGCGCGGCAGGTTTTTTACTCATAACCGTTGCTCACGTTGCAAAAACTCTTGCGCCAGTTGGCGGTAGGCGTCGGCACCGGCACACTGCGGATCATAATGAATGGCTGGCTGGCCAAAGCTGGGGGCTTCCGCGAGCCGGACATTGCGGGGCACGATGACGCGGTACATACGCTCGGGGAAATGGCGCTCCAGCTCACCACTCACCTCGGTCGAGAGACGGTTACGCGCATCGAACATGGTACGCAGAAGGCCATCGACTTCCAGGCCGGGGTGCAATTGTGCGCGCACCCGGCGCAGGGTGTCGAGTAGTTGCGTCAGGCCCTCCAGGGCGAAATATTCGCATTGCATGGGGATCAACACCCGATCGGCTGCAACCAGGGCGTTCAGTGTCAGGAGGCCGAGGGACGGCGGGCAATCGATGAATGCGTAATCCCAATCCTGCGCGCCTCGCAGAGCGTCGCGCAGACGCAACTCGCGCCCTTCCTGCCCGGCAAGCTCTACTTCCAGAGCAGCGAGATCTAGGCTTGCGGCGAGCAAGGACAAGGCTCCACATCCTTGCAGCGCAGCCGACAGATCGACCTCCCCTAAAAGCAAGTGGTAAACATTGGGCCAGCGACTTTTATCGGCACCGAGCCCGGTGCTGGCGTTGCCCTGCGGATCCAGGTCGATCAGCAGCACGCGCTTGTCCAGGGCCGCCACGGCCGCCGCCAAGTTGACCGCCGTAGTGGTCTTCCCGACACCGCCCTTCTGGTTGGCTATGGCCACAACCCGCATCTTCTATCTCTCTCCGCTTCGCACTTACAGGATACCGACTGCGGGCGGAACCGACCAGTGACAGGATGACGCCGCGCTCTCCAGCTCGGCGCAGAGGGCAAAGCGTGGCGGTTGCCCGGGAATGGCCAATGGTTGGGCCACGAATCGTGCCGCCCAATCCGGTGGCAGTTTACTCATTTCTTCGGCCCAGGCCGGTCCTTTGGCGAGCAGCAACGCGATGCCTGGCTGCAAGCAACTTTGGGTCATGACGAGGAACTCCGCCAACTCAGCGGTGGCGCGACTGACCAGTACCATACGCTCGACGTAGCGTAAGTCCTCGGCGCGCTGTGCCCGAACTTCTGCCCACTCCAATCCTAGCAGGGACAACACATGACGCAGAAACGCCACCCGCTTACCCGCCGGCTCGACCAGCACGAAGGGTTGCTGCGGGCGCGCGATGGCCAGCGGGATGCCAGGCAGACCAGCGCCACTGCCAATGTCATATACCGGTCGATCCTTCGGCAAAAACGGTAACAAGGCCAAACTATCGAGCAAATGCCGGTATACGGCCGCCGATGGGTCCCGAATTGCTGTCAGGTTATGGGTCCGGTTCCACGACATCAGCTCTGCCAGGTAGCACAAAAGCCGCTCGCGCGCCTGCGGGCTGATTTCCTGGTCCAGGTCCATAGCGAGCAGCCCCTGATCAAGGCTCTGGCGCAGGGCGTTGCTGTCCATCTCGGGAATAGGTGGCACCTAACTCGCCGCCGCCCAGTGGTGACGTTTCACGTGAATCAACAGCAGGGAGACCGCAGCAGGTGTGACCCCAGGGATGCGGCGGCCTCCCCCACACTACGCGGCTGCTGCCGCTGCAGACGTTGCCGCACCTCCGTAGACAGACCGGAAATGACGCCAAAGTCGAGATCCGCCGGAATTTCCATGCTCTCCCAGCGTTGATTGCGTTCGACCTCTTCCTCTTGCCGCTGCACATAGCCGGCATATTTGCAGTCGATTTCCAGTACCGCGGCAAGGGAGACCGGTAACGGATCGCTGATACCACAGTCTGCCAGCAGTTCGGGATAGCTCAACTCCGGGCGACGCAACAACTCCCAGAGGTTATGGTCCCGGCGTAGGGGTTGCGGCAGGCGCATGGCCAGGTTTTGGGCTGCGGGAGAGTCTTCGCCAATACGGATGGATTCCAAGCGCTGCCGTTCACCGCGCAGCGCTTCCTGCTTGGCGACAAAGCGTTGCCAGCGCTCTTCGTCTACCAAGCCGAGCTCTCGGCCTACCGGCGTCAGGCGCTGGTCGGCATTGTCTTCGCGCAGCCGCAGTCGATATTCCGCGCGGCTGGTGAACATCCGATAGGGTTCATCCAGCCCGCGGGTAACCAGATCATCTACCATCACGCCAAGATAGGCCTCATGTCGTGCCGGACACCAGCCCTTCTCGCCACGCTCCCAGCGGGCGGCATTGATCCCCGCCAGGAGCCCCTGCGCCGCCGCCTCCTCGTAGCCCGTCGTACCGTTGATCTGTCCGGCACAGAAGAGCCCGGGCAGAAGCTGACTATGCAACTCTGGGGTCAGGGCGCGGGGGTCGAGGTAGTCATACTCGATGGCGTAGCCCGGGCGCAACAAGACGGCGTTTTCCAGGCCGCGCATGCTGCGTACCAGCGCCTCCTGCACGGCAAAAGGGAGGCTGGTGGAGATCCCGTTGGGGTAGACCTCCTGGGTGCGCAGGCCTTCGGGTTCGAGAAAGATCTGGTGTGACGCCTTGTCGGCAAAGCGCACGATTTTATCCTCGATGGAAGGACAGTAGCGTGGTCCCTTGGATTGAATGTGCCCCCCATACATGGCCGAATGCTGCAAGTTGTCGGCGATGATGCGATGGGTTTCGGCATTGGTATAAGTAATATGGCAGGGGCGCTGTTCGACCTCGATGCGCTCCGTCAGGAAGGAAAAGGGGGGCGCCGGGTCATCGCCGGGCTGGATCTCGAGCACGGAGTAATTGATGCTACGCCCGTCGATGCGCGGCGGGGTGCCGGTCTTCAACCGGGCCACCGGAAACTCGAGGGCACGCAGACGTTCCGCCAGGGCATTGGCCGGGGCGTCACCGGCGCGTCCCGCCGGGTAACTTTGATCGCCGATGTGGATGCGTCCGGCGAGGAAAGTGCCGGTGGTAAGGACCACAGCCGGAGCACGAAATTCCTGCCCATTCTCCAGCCGCACACCCGCGATCCTGCCACCTTCTACCAACAGATCGCCCACGCTGCCCTGAAACATCTGCAGGAGTGGTAGTTCTTCCAGCAGCTCACGCACCGCGAGCTTATACAGGCTGCGATCGGCCTGGGCGCGCGTGGCACGTACTGCCGGCCCCTTACGCGCATTGAGGACGCGGAACTGGATGCCGGCGCGATCGATGGCACGGCCCATGACCCCGCCCAGGGCATCAATTTCCTTGACCAGATGCCCCTTGCCAATGCCACCAATGGCCGGATTGCAGGACATCTGCCCGATGGTGTCGATATTCTGGGTCAGCAGCAGACAACGGCTGCCGCTACGCGCGACTGCCGCCGCTGCCTCGATACCTGCGTGGCCAGCGCCTACCACAATGACGGAAAAGGTGTTTTTCATGGGCGGATTATCCTGCGACGATTGGCGTCGGGCAAGCTCCGAACAACGGCGCGCCAAGTACCGCGAGCACTGCAGATCAGTTTAATAGCGGGAGAGACTTTACCGCTTGCCGTTCGCTAGACCTCGCCGCGAATCCGCGGCAAGAGCTGGGTGAGATTGCAGGGACGCTGACGGATATCCAACTGGGGGACGATGATCTGGCTGACCCCCGTGCGCACAGCCCCCGTTGAACCAGGCAACAGGAAAAAGAGGGTCCCCGAGCAAACCGCAGCTTCAGCGCGCGACTGTATGGTGCTGGTACCGATTTCTTGGTAGGAAAGATAACGAAAGAGTTCACCAAATCCTGGGATGGGCTTGCTGACCAAGGGCGCCATGGCCTCGGGGCAGACATCGCGGCCGGTGAGTCCGCTACCCCCCGTGCTGACGACGACATCGATCTGTGGGTCATCGATCCACGCCTGCATCTGCGCCCGCAGGGCCAGCAGATCATCGGCAACGATGGCACGCTGGACGATCCGATGACCCGCCTCGCGCAGCAGAGTATCGGCAGCGTCACCCGACTTGTCGGTTTCGGGGGTGCGGGTGTCCGAGGCCGTGAGGATGGCAATACCCAGGGGTTGAAACGATCGTTCTTCCATCAGTCCTCCAGTTCATCCTCCGGGCGCCGCTCGCCGCGCAGCCCAATCCCCAGATTCTTCAGTTTGCGGTAGAGATGGGTACGCTCGAGACCGGCGGCTTCTGCCGTCCTGGCAATGTTCCAGTCGTTGCGCGCCAGATGATATTCGAGAAAGGCGCGCTCGAAGCGTTCACGCGCACGCTTCAGGGTGCCGCCGAAATCATCCGGCGAGGCGTTACCGAGGGGCATCAGGCGCTGATCCAGCCCCAGCGCGCCCTCCACCTCTTCGGCACTGACTTCGGGACCCTCGCTGAGAATCAACAGGCGTTGTACCAGGTTCTGTAATTCCCGCACGTTTCCAGGCCAGGGATAGTGGCGCAAAACCTCCATGGCCTCCGGCAGAAACTGCCGCCGACTCAGACCCTCGCGCCGGCGGTACAGCCCCATGAACTCCTCGACCAGCTCTGGGATATCGGCACTGCGCTGCGCGAGGCTGGGCACTTGCAGCGGCAGGGCCTGCAGGCGGTAGAAGAGATCATGGCGGAACTGCCCCGCGGCTACCAGTTTTTGCAGATCGCGCGCCGTACCGGCAATAACGCGTACATCGAGGTCCACCGGCGTCGTCCCTCCCACCCGGAGGATGCGCCCCTCCTGCAGGGCAGAGACCAGACGCGCCTGGCTCTCGAGGTTCATGTCAGCAATTTCGTCGATGAAAAGGGTGCCACCGTGTGCCAATTCCAGACGCCCCCGCTGCACACGCCCGTCCTGCTCGGCGCCAAACAGCTCGACCGTGACATTGGGCTGAGCGATGACCGCCGCCCGCAAGTCGATGAATGGACTCTCGGCACGACGGCTGTGGCGGTGCAGGTAGCGCGCCGCGACCTCTTTGCCACTTCCCGCTTCGCCTTGGAGCAGGACCCAGGAGTCTACCGCCGCAACCCGTTTGAGTTGTTCGCGAAACTGCTTGATGGCCGGGCTTTCACCGGTAGGTCGTTCGATCACCCCACTCTGCTCGCGCAGCTCCCGGTTCTCGCGCTGTAGCCGGAAGGCTTCGAGGGCATGACCGACACTGAGCAGGGTCTTGTCCAGAGACAGGGGCTTCTCGATAAAATCATAGGCCCCCAGTTTCGTCGCCTGCACAGCAGTTTCGATGGTGCCATGCCCCGACATCATCACCACCGGCTGCTCCAGGCCATTACTCGCAAGACGCCGGAGGAACTGCAATCCGTCCTCCCCGGGCATCCAGATGTCGAGCAGAAGAAGATCGTAGAGGCCATCGCGCAGACGCGCCTCGGCCTCGGCGGCACTGGCTGCCTGGGTAACACGGTAGCCCTCGTCTTCGAGGATATCGGCCAGCGTGCTACGAATATCCGGCTCATCATCGACGACCAGAATGTTGAGTCTTCCCGCTTCCTTCATGCTTCCTCCGCCACCCCCGCCGCGAGGGGAAACCGCATCACCACCCGAGCCCCGCTTTCTTCCCGGTTTCCAGCCTCGATCTGTCCACCATGCTCCTCGACGATGCGTCGCACAATGGCCAATCCCAAACCCGAGCCCTTGGGTTTACTGGTCACGTAGGGCTCGAAAACCCGCGCCAGGAGGTCTGCAGGGAAGCCTGGACCATCATCTTCTACTATCCATTCTAGCATGGGTTGCTCCGGACCGAGCAGCATCCGAGTACGAATCCAGATGTGCCGCTGCCCCTCCGTTGCTGGCTCTGCCGTAGCAGCGATGGCATCGATGGCATTGCGCAGCAGATTGTTGAGGATCTGCCGCAGGCGATGGGCATCGGCGCGCAGCAGCGGCAGCTCGGGCGCCAGATCGCAGCGGATTTCCACTCCGGCGCCCTGCCCGCGATAAAGCTCGGCAACATCGGCAATCAAGGCGTTCAGATCAATGGGATGCAGGTCCAGCTTTGGCGCTCGGGCATATTCGGAGAAGGCATCGACCAACACTTTCAAGGCGTCGACTTGCTGGATGATGGTGTGGGTTGCCCGATCCAGCGTTTCCCCCTCGGCGCCAAGCCGTTCGAGATACTTGCGGCGCAGCCGCTCTGCCGAGAGCTGGATGGGCGTGAGCGGGTTCTTGATCTCGTGCGCCAGGCGCCGCGCTACCTCCCCCCACGCGGCGCTGCGCTGGGCAGCCAACAGCGGACTGATGTCGTCGAAGACCAGGACAAAACCCTCGGTCCCGCCCAGCTCGGCAAAGCGCGCGCCGTGCAGCAATAGGGTCTGGGTACCGTCACTACGTTCGATCTGCAGCTCCCGCTGCATGTCGTTGCGTGGCTGCTGAATCCAGTCCTGTGCCTGAGCCCAGAACGCGGCCAGTTGCGGCTCATTTTCCGGATCCGGCAGCCCGCTTTCCGGCAGACGCAGAATCTTCCTTGCCGCTGCATTGACTTCTGAGATCTTGCCATCATTGGCATATATCAGGATACCGCTGGAAATCTGCGCCAGGATGGTTTCCAGATAATACCGTCGCTGATCGGCCTCCTCCTGCGCCTTGGCCGCCTGCTGCTTGGCGCGTGCAAGCTGTCGCGTCATATTGTTGAAAGAATGAAGCAAAACGCCCAGCTCATCATTACTGGGAATGATTTGCAGGGGAATGAACTCGCCGCGCGCTACCGCTTGGGTCCCCGCGGCAAGGCGGGCGATGGGGGCGGTCAGGCGCCGGGCCAGGAGCAGGGCGATCCACAGCGCACTGAGCGCGGTCAGCAAGAGAGCGACCGCTAGGGTCATCTGAAAGGCCGTCTTCATGGGCCCGCGCATCAGGGTGAGTTGCCGATAGCGGTGATCGGCGTTTTGCACTGCTGCAGCGGCCCGACTGAATTGCTCCGGCACCACCTGCTCCACATAGAGCAGACGATTGCCGCGCCCAAAGTGCGGGTTCATCACCGGGATGAGCACGCGCACCAGGAACTGTCCGTTTTCGTCTGCCATTTTGACCAGCGGATGATTGGTATGGGCGCCAAGCAAAAGGTCGTGGGGCAGGCGAGGGACCAGCTCGAGGTTGTCGCTGCTGGTGGCAATGATGCGGTTGCTGCTGGAAAAGAGGGTGACGCTGCTCAGGCGAAACTGGTCGCGCATCTGGATGACAGTCAGCACTGCGGCACTGTCCGGCTGCCCGGTGAGCGCCTGGGCAATCGTCTCCGCCGACAGCAGGGTGCTGCTGCGGTAGCGGTCTACCCCCGCCTTGGCTACATCTACCGCCTGCTCGAGAGCGCTCTCCACCGCAGCGCTCAACCAGGAGTCAATGCCTTGATTGAGGTAACGCCAGGAGAAGGCAAACACCACGGCCGCTGGGGTCAGGCTGAGGATGGTGATGATCACGACCAGACGGGTGGCCAGCTGACTGCCCACCTCACCGCGCCGCAGACGCAGCAGCAGGCGGGCGACAGCGACCATGACCAACACCAGCAGGAGCAAAACGATGGCCGCCGAAGCGAGAAGCATGGGGATGAAAAAGGGGCTCAGCGGTCCTGCGGCACTGACAAAAAAAGTAAATGCGAGAAAGCCCAGGACCAGGAGGATCAGCAGCACCGCCCACCAGCGCAGGAAGCCGCCGCTCCCTTCGTCACCATCATTCTGGCGCAGTGCACGCAACCAGTAGCGGCGCGGCGAGGGGCGCTGACGTTCGCTCATGCCTGCGTACCGACCTTGCGCAGCAGCGCGTAGTAGAAGCCGTCCATGTCGTCCTGCCCGGGGAGGCGTTGACCGCAGCGCGGGTCTGGCACCCGCACCGCGTCGCCGTGCCCGGCAAGGAAATCCTGTATCTGCTCTTCGTTTTCTTCCGGCAAAATGGAGCAAGTGCAGTAGAGCAGGCGCCCCCCCGGTCGCAACTGTTGCCAAAGACCGCGCAGCAAACGCGCCTGCTCTTCACGCAAGGCGACGAGGTCCGGTTCGCGGTGCAGGATATCTGGGTGGCGACGAATGATGCCGGTGGCACTGCAAGGCGCATCGAGGAGAATGGCATCGAAAAGTTGCTTGTTGCTCCAGGTATCCGGCAAGGCCGCATCGGCCTCCCGCAGTTCGGCACTGAGGCCCTGCCGTTGCAGCGCCTCCTGCAGGCGGCGCAGACGTGGGGCGGAGCGGTCCAGGGCCAGCATATTCGTGGCCCCCAAGGCAAGCAGATGCGCGGTTTTGCCGCCGGGCGCGGCACAGGCATCGAGAACTTTTTCCCCCTGCTGGGGCGCGAGAATCTCCGCTGCCAGTTGCGCAGCGCCATCCTGCACTGTGACCCAGCCGGCGTCCCAACCCGGCAGATCGCGGACTGGCAAACTGCCGGGCAGGATCAGGGCGTCCGGCAATTGGTCATAGGTGCGGCTGGGCTGACCGCATTCTTGCAAGCGCCGTTGGTACGCATCGCGATTGAGCTGCTGCCGATTGACGCGCAACCACAGCGGCGCGGACTGGAGATTGGCAGCGACAATGGCGGGCCAGTCCTCTGGGTAGGCCGCCTGCAGGCGCTGCAGCAGCCACGCAGGATGCGATTCCGACAACGACATCGCCACTGTCTCGAGCGCCGGACGCTCGCGCAGATAGCGGCGCAGCACGGCATTGATCAGGCCTTTGGCCCAAGTCTTGCCGATAAGCTGGCTGGCCTCCACCCAGTCATTCACGATGGCAAAATCCGGGCGTTGCCCATGGCGCAATTCGTATAGCGCCAATTGCAGCAGGGCAAGCACCTGCTCATCCTGCTTGCCGGGGCGCAACAGGCTTTGCAACTGTTCGCGCAAGGCCTGGCTCTCGCGCAGGCCGCCACTCAGCAACCATTGCAGGCTGGCCCGCTCTGCCCCCTGCAGACCGGAGCGATCCAGGAGAAAATCCAGGCGCTCACCCGCCAACGCTGCCGGGTAGGCAAGCAGAGCGGCGCGGCGCAGGCGCTTCCCCTGCACGGCCTCGCTCAAACGAAAACCTCGCCCGCTTGCGGACGGTAGCCGCGCACGAAATCAGCACCGGAAAGTTGTGCCTTCCCCGCGGGTTGTACCCGGGTCAGCACCAAACTTCCCTGTCCACAGGCGACTTCCGGCCCTTCCGCCGTATTCGTGATCAGCGTGCCTGCTACGCCGCTAGCGCTACCCAGACGCGCCGCCCAGACGCGTAACGGCTGCTCCCGAAAACTCGTGTGCGCCACCGGGTAGGGATGGTAGGCCCGAATCAGGCGTTCGCTGGTCGCGGCGTCCTGTGACCAGTCGATACGCGCCTCTTCCTTGCGCAGCTTTTTGGCGTAGGTCGCCCGTTCGTGATCCTGAGACTGGGGTCGAAGTTCCCCCAGCCACAGACGGTCGAGAGCCTCGGAGAGGGCCTCGGCACCGAGTTCCGCCAGCCTATCGTGCAGGCTGGCTCCGGTGTCCGTATCCAGAATCGGCGTGCTGCGTGTCCACAGCACGGGGCCGCTGTCCAGTCCGGCTTCCATCTGCATGATACAGACCCCGGTTTCGCGATCGCCAGCAGCCAGCGCACGGACGATAGGAGCGGCACCGCGCCACGCCGGCAGGAGACTGGCGTGGACATTGATGGCGCCGAGGCGCGGCAGATCGAGCATCGCCTGCGGCAGAATCTGGCCAAAGGCAACGACAATGAGCAGATCGGGGGCCAACTGGGCCAACCAGTCGAGGGTTTCGGGGCGGCGGCTGGATTCTGGCTGTAATATCGGCAGCCCCGCCTGCATCGCCAGGGTCTTGACCGGACTCGCCTGGAGCTTGCGCCCGCGCCCCGCAGGACGATCCGGCTGGGTCAGAACGCCGACGACATTGTCCTGACGTGCCAACAGCTGAGCGAGCACGATCTGCGCGAATTCCGGCGTTCCGGCAAAGACGATGCGCCGGTCCTCAGCCATGCTGGCGCATCCGCTTTTCTGCCTTGCGGCGAATCAGATTCTGTTTCAGGCGGGAAAGATGATCGACAAAGAGCACGCCATTGAGGTGGTCGATTTCATGCTGCAGACAGACTGCCAGCAGGCCGTCGGCTTCCAGCTCTAGAGTCTTGCCACTGACGTCCTGAGCGCGCACCTTGACCCGATCAGCGCGGCGCACGGTCTCGAGAACCCCAGGAACGGATAGACATCCCTCCTTCATCTCCTCCTCGCCGGATTTCTCGATGATTTCGGGGTTGATGAGGGTCAGCAGCTCGTTGCGTCCATCGGAGACATCGACAACGATCAATCGCTGCGCGGCCGCCACCTGTGGTGCCGCAAGGCCGATGCCCGGGGCATCGTACATGGTTTCCGCCATATCATCCGCCAATTGACGGATTTCCCGATCGATTCGTGCCACCGGCTGAGCCAGGCCTTTGAGGCGGGTATCGGGATATTCGACAATTTTCAAAAGCGCCATAACCGGTCCGTTCTCGCAAAAATTGATATCTTGGACTAATACTATGGGGCGCGGAAGTCCCAAGGAGAAGAGATCATGCGGAAACGTGTTGTACCCCTGGCTATTGCCTGCGCCCTGCTGGGCCCTCTTGCCCCTGGCCTGGCACTCGCCGAGCCAGCAGCTGTCAGCCAGCAGTTGGGCAGTTATGTCGTACAACCCGGTGATACCCTATGGGGCATCGCCGCCCATTTCCTCAAAAATCCCTGGGAATGGCGGAAGATCTGGCACGCCAACCCACAGATCCGCAATCCCAATCTGATCTACCCCGGCGATCGCATCGTCCTGTACCGGATGCCCAATGGCGAACCTGCCGTCGAGGTCATTCCCCTGCAACCCCAACTGCAGGTAGCGGCCATTCCCAGTTACCATACGGGTATCATCATGCCCTTTCTGTACAGCCCGGCCATCGTCGCCAACAAGCAGGAGTACGACAAACTGCCCTATCTCGCTGCAGCACTGCATGAGCGTCCCGCCTATACCGCCGGGGACAAGGTCTTCGTCAGCGGCCTCGACCAGGCTGCAGTGGGAACCCGCTACAGTATCGTGCGTCTGGGTACTGAGCTGCATCGTCTGGCCGATCCCAAGCCGCTGGGCTATAGCGTGATCAATCTGGGCACCGCAGAGCTAGTGCACAACAACGGTAGCGAGGCAGAAATTCGTATTCTCTCAGCGCGGCGGGAAATCGATCTGGGCGACCGTCTGGTGCCGATCACCCCGAGACCGGCGCCACACTATTTCCCGAGCGCGCCCAAGCGGGCCGTCGCGGCACAAATCATCGCCAAAACCAACAACGCCGAAGAACTCACGGTAGGGCAGGTGGTCATCCTCGATCAGGGCGCAAATGCCGAGCTGAAGCCAGGCAACGTCATGGAGATCGACGACTCGGCACGGATGGGCAAGAATGCTGTCACCGGCAAGGATTTCCCCCTACCTCCGGAAAAAATTGGTACCCTGATGATTTTCCGCGTCTTTCCCCAGGTTTCTTATGCCGTCATCACCTCGGCAACGCGCGGCATTCCCTTGGGCGCCAATGTTTATTACCCGGTTGCCGGACCGGCAAAACTGCAGCAAGAGGCCCAACTCACTCCTTGAAACAATCCGCTTGGCTTGCCCTCCTGCGCTGCCCCGGCCTCGGCCCACGACGGCAGCGCCTCTTACTGGAACAACAGGAGTCTGCGGAGGCCTGTTTTGGCGTACGCCATCCCGATCTCCCTGCCGTCAGTCAGGAGTGGCTGCGCCGGGACCCGGAAGACTGCCTGACGGATGCCGATCGCCAATGGTTGGCAAACGCCGAGCAGGATCTCTGTACCTGGTTCGATGACGATTATCCCCCCTTGCTGCGGGAAATTGCCAATCCGCCCATGGCCCTGTTTCTGCGCGGTCAGCGCGCCCGGCTGCGCGACCCACTTTTCGCCATTGTCGGCAGCCGCAACCCGACGCCGGTGGGGAATGCCACAGCCCGTGCCTTTGCCGAGGAGCTGGGCAAGAACGGACTGGTGATTGTCAGTGGCCTGGCCATCGGCATCGACGCCGCCGCGCACCAGGGTGCTCTGCATTCGGGTACCATCGGAGTACTGGGCACCGGCACCGATCTGATCTATCCGCGCGAAAATCTGGACCTCGCCCGCGCCATGCTGGCGACGGGCCTCATCATCAGCGAACAGCCACCCGGCACCCGCGTCCATCGTGGCCTCTTTCCGCGCCGTAATCGGCTGATCAGCGGGCTTTGCCTGGGAACTTTGGTGGTCGAGGCAGCAGAAAACAGCGGCTCCCTGATCACCGCCCGTCTGGCCATGGAACAGGGCCGTGAGGTCTTTGCCATCCCTGGCTCGATCCACAGCCCTCTGGCCCGCGGCCCCCATCGTCTGATTCGGGACGGCGCCAAGCTGGTTGAGACAGCACAGGACATTCTCGAAGAGCTGGGACCTCTCTTTGCTGCCAGCCAGGGTGCTGAGATACGGGAACTGCGCCAGCCGGAGGACGAAACGGAACGTCAGGTATGGGCGGCACTGGGACAGGAAACCCTGAGCAGCGAGGAAATTGCCAGCCGCTGCGGATTGACGCTCCCGGCGCTTTCGTCCATCCTCTTGCACATGGAAATCCAAGGATATATCGCCTCCTGCCCTGGGGGGCGTTTCTGTCGCCTTCCCAATACCAACTAGGGGTCTGCCATGGAAGACGTCATCGACATCATCAGTTACCTACTCGACCACCTCGACGACGACGAGGAAAACAGCGAGATCGAGGAGCAATTGCTCGCCGCAGGGTATCCGGAAGAGGGAATTCAACGTGCCCTCGACTGGATGGACGGCTTCGACGAAGACCACAGCCCCGAAAACAGCCGCTCTGCCATCCGCAGCTATCAACCCTGGGAAAATCTGCAGTTATCCGTGGCAACGCGGGGGCAGCTGGCGGAATGGGAACACCTGGGCGTCATCAACAGCAGTATCCGGGAGCGCATTATCGACCGTCTTCTGGCCCTGGAACTGGAAGAGACCGACCTGGAGACCCTCGACTGGGTCGCCTTTCTGGTGATGGTCAACGAGGACGGCCCCGACGGCTACTGGATGGACCAACTTCTCAGCCCCGATGGCCGTCGCATCTTGCACTGACGCATGACCCACTTGCTAATTGTCGAGTCGCCAGCGAAGGCGAAAACCATCCAGAAGTATCTGGGCGGCGACTTTACGGTGCTTGCCTCCTACGGCCATGTGCGCGATCTGCTGCCGAAGGAAGGGGCCGTCGATACCGAACACGATTTTGCCATGCGCTATGCCGAAATCGCACGCAACGGCAAACATGTCGATGCCATTGCTAGCGCATTGCGCAAGGCCGATAGTCTCTGGCTCGCCACCGATCCGGATCGCGAGGGCGAGGCGATCTCCTGGCACCTGGTAGAGCTGCTGCGCGACAAGAAGTTGCTCGACGGCAAACCGGTACAGCGGGTGGTCTTCCACGAAATCACCCCGCGCGCAGTACAGGACGCCGTGGCGCATCCGCGCGCGATTGCCATGGATCTGGTCAATGCCCAGCAAGCGCGCCGCGCGCTGGATTATCTCGTCGGTTTCAATCTCTCGCCGCTGCTCTGGCGCAAGGTACGCCCCGGTCTTTCCGCCGGTCGCGTGCAGAGCGCAGCCCTACGCATGATCTGCGAGCGTGAAGCCGAAATCCGCGCCTTCGTTGCGCGCGAATATTGGACCCTGAGCGCAGAGCTGGAGCAGGAGGAAAAGCGTTTTTCCGCACGCCTCAGCCAGTGGCAGGAGAAAAAGCTCGAGCAATTCGACATTCCCGATGCGGCGGCTGCCGAGGCGATACGCAGTGAGATCCTTGCCAACCTCGAGCGCCAGCCGCTCCAGGTGATCAAGGTCGAGCGCAAGCAGCGCCAGCGGCAACCGGCCGCACCGTTTACTACCTCGACCTTGCAGCAGGAGGCTTCGCGCAAACTCGGCTTCAACGCCAGCCGTACCATGCGCGTTGCCCAACAACTCTACGAAGGCATCAGTATCGGTAACGAGACCGTTGGTTTGATCACCTACATGCGTACCGATGCGGTGAATCTCTCGGAAGATGCCATTGCCGCTATGCGCGACTTCGTGCAACAACACTTTGGCGGCGAATATCTCCCCAAAGAGGCGCGCCGTTTCAAGACCAAGGCCAAGAATGCCCAAGAAGCCCACGAGGCGATCCGCCCCACCGACATCCGCCGTCACCCCGACAGTCTGCAGGGCCGCCTCGACAAGGACCAATGGCGCCTTTACGACCTGATCTGGAAACGTGCTGTCGCCTGTCAGATGGCCGCAGCGCAGCTAGACCTGGTAGCCGTCGATTTCGCTGCGGGCAGTCACTGGCAACTACGCGCCAATGGTTCGACGGTCACCTTTCCCGGTTTTCTCGTGGTCTATCAGGAAGGCAAGGACGAGCAGGACGAAGACGACGAGCAACGCCTCCTGCCTGCCCTGCAAAATGGCGATCAACCCACTTTTCATGGGATCGAAGCCGAACAGCATTTCACCGAGCCGCCCCCGCGCTACAGCGACGCAACCCTGGTCAAGACCCTGGAGGCGCATGGAATTGGTCGACCGTCCACCTACGCGAGCATCATTCAGACCCTGCAGAACCGGGAATATGTTGCTGTGGAACAGCGGCGTTTTCACCCCACCGACTTAGGGGAGGTTGTCAACCAGTTCCTGGTACAGCATTTTGACCAATATGTCGACTATGGCTTCACCGCCGAGCTCGAGGACCAGCTCGATGCCATCTCCCGCGGCGAGAAGGACTGGCAGCCGGTATTGAGGGACTTCTGGAAGCCTTTTCATCAGCGTCTAGAAGACAAAGCCAATATCAGTCGCTCCGAGGCAACCAGCGAGGCGATCGACGAAAACTGCCCCGAGTGTGGTAAACCGTTGCGCCTCAAGCTGGGGCGCTACGGGCGCTTCATCTCTTGTAGTGGCTATCCCGACTGCAATTACGCCCGCCCCATCGATGGCCCGCGTGAGGCACCAGAACCCGTCGGGCGCGACTGTCCCGACTGCGGCAAGGCCTTGGTCTATCGCCAGGGGCGCTACGGGCGCTTCATTTCCTGCAGTGGTTACCCGAGCTGCAAATATCTGGAGAGCCTAAGCACACCCAAATCCACTGGCGTCACCTGCCCAGCCTGTGGCAGCGGCGAGCTGGTGGAGAAGCGCAGTCGTTACGGCAAGACCTTCTACTCCTGCAACACCTACCCCAAATGCAAATATGCCGTTTGGGGAGAGCCCGTCGCCCGCGCCTGCCCACGCTGCGCTTGGCCGGTGCTCTATAAAAAGAGTACCAAGCGTCGCGGTGAGGAGTTAGTCTGTCCTCAGGCAGACTGCGCCTTCCATTTTCCAGAAGCGGCAGCGCCCGTCGAAATCGAAGAATTGTTGCGCGACTACGTAGCTCCGGAGCCCAAAGCAGAGGAGGAAGCAGCAGACGGCAAGCCAAAAAAGGCTGCGCGTCGAAGCCCGGCTACTGCAAAAAAGACAAGTAGCAGCAAGAAGTCCGCCAGCGCCAAAAGTACCCGAAAAAAATCCAGCCCTGCCAAGGTTTGAAGCATGACCTACGTTGTCACCGAAAATTGTATCGAATGCAAATATACCGATTGTGCCGAAGTCTGCCCTGTCGAATGCTTTCACGAGGGGCCAAACTTTCTGGTCATCGATCCGGTCGAGTGTATCGACTGTGCTGCCTGTGTTCCCGAGTGTCCGGCCGATGCGATCTATGCCGAAGACGAAGTGCCTGACGATCAGAAACATTTCACCGCCCTGAATGCAGAACTCACCCGCCACTGGCCCGTTATCTTGCGCAAGAAGGCGGCCCTGCCCCAGGCAGAGGAGTTCAATGGAAAAAAAGACAAGCTGCCACTGCTGCGACGCGATTAGTCCTGACGGGTTTCACGTGAAACATGAATGCCACCCCGACGAAATCGACCCTGCGCCTTAGTGGCGGGGTATTCACCCTCAGCATCTTGCGTCTGACGCACGCTTCTGCCAAGACCTTGCAGGCGGAACTTGCGGCCCAGGGACCGGCGTTGCGTCTGGTACAGGGGGCAGCGATCATCCTGGACCTGACCGACATCGATCCATCACTTTCCCTGCCCTTCAGCGAATGGCTGACGATTCTCCGCGAAGCCGGCTGTTTTCCCATCGGGGTGCGTAATGTCAGCGACGAACAAGCGGAAGCCGCGGCTGCTCTCGGGCTACCCCACCTGCGCGGCAGCGACGCCAAGGCCGCCAGCGCGCCGCCGGCGTCGAATACCGCTGCAGGCAGCGTGTTCAGCCAGCCCCTGCGCTCAGGTCAGCGCCAGTACGCGCGAGGTGGCGATCTGGTCTGTCTGGGCGCCGTCAACGCTGGCGCCGAAGTCCTGGCCGACGGACATGTCCACGTCTATGGCCCCTTGCGCGGACGGGCCTTGGCGGGCGTTCAGGGAGACGAATCAGCACGCATTTTCTGTCAACGTCTGGAGGCAGAGCTGGTAGCCATTGCCGGCGTCTACATGACCCTTGACGCGGAGCACCCCCTTTGGGGCAAAGCTGCACAGGTTTCCCTCGATGGTGAACACCTGCATATAATCGCGTTGGAGAATTAATACAGGAGAGAAACTCGTGGCCCAAACTGTCGTCGTCACCTCCGGTAAAGGAGGAGTGGGCAAAACCACTACCAGCGCAGCCTTCGCCAGCGGCCTTGCCCAGCGCGGGTATCGCACTGTCGTCATCGATTTTGACGTAGGCCTGCGCAACCTCGATCTGGTCATGGGTTGTGAGCGTCGGGTGGTCTACGATTTCATCAACGTCATTCATGGAGAGGCACGCCTGCAGCAAGCGCTGATCCGCGACAAGATGCTGGAAAATCTCTACATCCTGCCGACCTCGCAAACCCGCGACAAAGATGCCCTGACGACAGATGGTGTGGCTCGCGTCATGGAGGAGCTGCAGACACAGTTCGATTACATTGTTTGTGACTCGCCCGCCGGCATCGAGAGCGGCGCCTTGCGGGCGCTGTACCACGCCGATGCCGCGATTGTTGTCACGAACCCCGAGGTTTCCTCGGTCCGCGACTCCGACCGCATCCTGGGCATTCTCGCCGCCCGTTCCAAGCGCGCCGAGGAAGGCGCCGAACCCATTCGCGAACATCTCCTGCTTACCCGCTATGCACCGAAGCGCGTCCAAGGTGGCGAAATGCTCTCCCTCGACGATGTGCAGGAGCTGCTACGCATTCCGCTGCTCGGCGTGATTCCGGAATCCGAGGTCATTCTGCAGGCGTCCAATCAGGGCATTCCGGCGATCCATATGCAGGGCACCGACGTCGCCCTCGCCTATAAAGACGTCGTGGCCAGGTTTTTAGGCGAAGAGCGACCACTGCGTTTTGTACAACCTGAAAAAACCGGTTTCTTCAAGCGACTCTTTGGAGGCTGACATGTCTTTTCTCGATTACTTTCTCGGATCGCGAAAAAAGACGGCCAGCGTCGCCAAAGATCGCCTAAAGCTGATCCTCGCGCATGAGCGCAGTGCCGATACACCAGACTTTCTCCCCGCACTGCAGGAAGAGTTACTGACGGTCATCAGTAAATACATGCCAGTCGAGAAGGACCAGATTTCCGTGCACATGGAGCGCCGCGGTGACTTTGAGGTGCTGGAGCTCAATATTCTCTTTCCGGAGCAACATTCGCCAGGCTAACGAGGGAGCAGATGGCCAGATGTCAGCGCGTTTCACGTGAAACCAAAGTTACCGGACAAGTGCAGCGCAGCGGACTCCCGCCAGGAACCTTACTGGACAAACCGGACTCCGTCCCGGCCGAACTTCGTCTGGTTGTCTACAGTCCGCAAAACTACTCCCAGGACAAGGACGTAAGCATTGCCAGCGCCGCTGCCAGCACCGAGGCACATCGCGGAGTAATCTGGCTGCACTTTCATGGTATGCCAGACCGGGCGCAACTAGAGGAATTGGGCACGCGTTTCGAAATCCATCCCCTGACCCTGGAAGACATTCAAAGCGCACAGCAACAGGCGAAACTCGAGCCCTTCGAGAACTACGTCCACCTGCAATGCCAGCAGATATCGCGGCATGGTCACGAGTTCCAGGTCACCCCCTTCCACATCATTCTACACGAAGGCTTGGTGATCAGCGTGTCTGCAGGGCGCCAGGAGCTGACCGCGGTACTACTGGACCGCATACAGAATGACCAGTCACGGCTTCGCCGCAGCGGTCCGGAATACCTCGTCTATGCCTTACTGGATCTGGTGGTGGATCAGGCCTTTCCAGCGTTACAAGGCTTCACCGATGAGGTGGAACGGCTGGAGGAAAAACTCCTGCAACGCACTCACAAAGCCCAACTTGCTGAGATACAGCAGAGCAAAAGGGAGCTGATCCTGTTCAATCATGTCCTCTGGCCCATGCAGGAAATGGTCTCGCGGCTGAACCACAGCATCGGCGAGCACCGCCTGCTACCCGACGGCCTACGTCCCTTTTTGAACGACCTCTACGACCATACCATTCAGCTCATGAGCCTGCTGAACAGCGAACGCGACGTGGTCAGCGGTCTGATGGATATCTACTTGTCGATGGTGAACAATCGCTTGAGCGATATCATGCGCGTGCTGACCATCATCTCCACCATTTTCATTCCGCTCACCTTCGTCACCGGTATCTACGGGATGAATATCGACGGCATCCCCCTACTGCATTATCGCTACGGCTACGAGATCGTTGTGGGTTTCATGTGGCTCGTCGCCTTGCTCATGATCTGGTATTTCCGCCGCCGCGGCTGGCTCTTTCAGCGCGAAAACAACGATCATAGCTAGGTCCAACGGCACTGCCCCTCAATATGCCTACGCGACTCGCAATGCCTGCCAAACACTGGCAAAACTGCGGGGACTCATCGACAGGCGGCGAATGCCATGCCCCACCAAGGCCAGGGCGAGCTGCGGGGAACCCGCAGCTTCCCCACAGACCGAGACCGGCACGTCCAGTCCCTGCAGCAAGCCCTGGATCAGACCTAGCACCGCTGGCGAGCCGGCCCCGCCCAGATTCTGCAGCCGCTCATCGCCACGGTCCGCGGCAAACACATACTGCGTGAGATCGTTGGTGCCCACCGAAACAAAATCCACCAGCCCTCGGAAGCTGCCCGACTCCAACAACATCGCGGGCACTTCAGCCATGATCCCCAGTGCTACCGGCCAGGCATGATCGATGTGCTGTTCGAGAAGGGCAGAATGACAGGATGCCAGTACCCTACGCAGTTCGATGATCTCCTGCGCTTGGCTGACCATAGGGGCCATGAGGGCGATGTCCTGCCCGTGACCGGCACGCAAGATCGCGCGTAAATGGACCTGCAAAAATTCGGGGCAAGCCAGCAGGGCGCGGATACCCCGCAGTCCCAGTGCCGGGTTCTCTTCCCTGGGCAGGTTGAGGAAGGGCAGTGGCTTATCAGCACCGGCATCCAAGAGACGCACGACGCTGCGCCGCCCCGCCATGGGCGCGAGTATTTTCTGCACATGCTGCATCTGTTCTTCTTCGTTGGGACTTTGCCAACGGTCCAGGTACAGAAACTCCGTGCGCAACAAGCCAATCCCGCGTGCTCCCAAGCGCCGTGCTTCCTGCGCCTCGGCGGGGCTGGCCACATTGGCCCAGAACTCGACATGGCTGCCATCAGCGAGAGCCAAATCACCTGCAAATCCATCCGGCAATGTCAGGGGTTCGGCCGTCGCGTAGCGTGCTCGGATGGCCTCAACCTGCGCTTTCTGGGGCGCAACGATGACTTCCCCGGTAGCGCCATCCATCGCCACCTCTATGCCCGCGCGAAGCTCAGGAGCACGCACATTGATCACATAGGGAATACCAGCGCCACGCAGGAGAATCGCGGCGTGGCTGTTGGGAGCGCCATGGCGATCAATCACACCCAGTACTTGCGCAGGATCCATGGTAGCGGCCATGGATGGCAACAAGTCATCAACGAGGAGAATGCTTGGCCTCGCTTCCGCAAACGTCCGTCCTTCCTGGTCTCCCAAAAGTGCTTCCAGTACCTGGCGTCCCAGATCGCGCCAATCGGCTGCTCGCGCCCGTAACAACGGCTCATGCAATCGCTCGATTTCTTGGGCGAGTCCCTCCACCGCAGTCACCCAGGCATGCGCCGGCCCCTGCCCCCGCCGGAACTCAGCATCGACCTTTTCCTGCAGACGCGGGTCCACAAGCAGGGCACGCTGCGCGTCGAGGATGCCTTCTTCGTGCTCACGACTACCAACAACGGCGATCGCTCGCCGGAGACGCTCTACTCCGTCAGGGATAGCGGCCTCTGCGGTGGGGAGCAACTCCTCCAGTCGGAGTCGCGCATCGGCGACCAAGCCCAGGGCGAAACCGGGAACGGCTCCCTGCGGTCGCCCTTCCGGGAGCGCCTCCGCGGAGCTCCCAAAGAGGCTATCCAGCCGCGTTAGCAGGTCAGAAGCAAGGGGCTCGTTACTGTAGACACAAAAGGCCTCGCCCTGCCGTAATTCCAGGGCCAGCAGCCCGCTGAGGCTTTTTCCAGCCACCAAGGGAGAGTCAACCGCAGAACGCCCGATCCAGAAATCCATGCCCGCCTCCCCGGCTACTCGTACCAATTCAGCCGCCGGCCGAAGATGCAAACCTGCTGGGTCGGACAGCTCGTAACAGCGCCGTTCCATACCGGCGTGGACACGCATCGCTGATTCCCGCAGCGCGCCACTATCCGCTCCCGGCAAATCGCTCTGCTTACCGCGTAACGCGTTCTGGGCCTCCCGTGCCACTTCCGGGAGACTGAGGCCGGCCTGGGCTGCCAAAGCGCCTGCCATCGCCCCTTCCACAAAGGGGGCTGGGCAAAGCGCGACGCGCTGCCGATCTTCTTGCGGGAGAAACTCCAGGGCCATCTGTGCACTCAGCACGGCACTCCCCAGGTCCATGAGTACGAGCACGGACTGGGGGGCCAATTGGGACAGCGAGGCAGCTATGCGCGTCGCATCGGTACCGAGCTCGCCTCCTGCCTCCCCGGCACCAGCGGCAACGGCAATCCGTACCGAATCTCCGACGACCTGCCGAAGCAGTGCCTCCGTCGCCTCGGCAAGGGCGCGACTGTGCGAGACAAGCAACAATGCGACCGGGGTGGACACTACTTTGCTCATATATCCCTCTGCGCCAGACAGGCGAAAAGCAGGGCGGCGGAGGCGGCACCCGGGTCGGCATGGCCGACGGAGCGCACGCCCAGATAACTGGCGCGACCCTTACGCGCCTGCAAAGGAGTGGTTGCAGCTAGGCCGTCTTGCGCGGACTGGGCGGCTGCTGCGACGTCCCCCTGGGATGCCAGCACATCTACGGCAGGAATCAGGGCATCGAGCATGGTCTTATCACCGGCGCTCGCCTTGCCCAAGCGCTGTATGCCCGCCACCCCGCTTTTCAGGCAACGACCGAGCTCCGCAGCACTGAACGTAGCGGACGCTCCCATGGCCTTGGCGGTCTCTAGGAAGAAGGTACCATAGAGTGGCCCGGAGGCGCCGCCCACCGTGCTGATCAGCGTCATCGCCACCTCCTTCAGTAGCGCTCCGGGACTTTCTGAAACCCTCCCCCCTAATTTTTCTGCTACCTTGGCGAACCCCCGAGAAAGATTACTGCCATGGTCACCATCACCGATCTCTGCATCGAGGTGGTCGAGCTCAGCTCGTTCCTGCGCCAAGCGTTCCTGTATGCAGCGCAGCCAGGCTATCAAGGTCTCCGTGTCATAATTCATGCTGATCTCCTCAGAGCCCCCAGCGCAGCGCGACCGTACAGACCGGAGCATCCCACCAGCGCTGCAGATCCGCTTCCAGTCGCAGGACGGTGATAGCGACCCCAGCCATGTCGAGACTGGTCATGTACGGCCCCACCAGGCGTCGCTGAACGTGCAGCCCATACTCCCGCGCCACTACCTCAGCGGCACGATAGACGATATAGAGCTCAAGCAAGGGGATTGCCCCCAGAGCATCAACAAATAGCAACACCGGATCGCCCGGATGGAATGGTAGGTCATTCAAGATCGGCTCCATCAACATGTGGGTCAAGGTATCGGCAGGGGCCATGGCCAGCCGCTCCCGACCGGGTTCTCCATGGATACCCACGCCAAACTCGATCTCCTGCTCGCCGAGTTGAAAGCCCTCCTGGCCCGTACTGGGATTATGGCAAGGGCCCAAGGCCAAGCCCATGGAGCGCGCCTGCCCATTTATCCGTTTACCGAGCGCTGCCAGATCAGCGAGCGCCATTCCTTCGGCCGCGGCCGCGCCACAGATCTTTTCCGCCAGGACCGTTGCCCCTACGCCCCGCCGTCCGGCGGTGTAGAGCGAATCCTGGACAGCGACGTCATCATCGATCAGCACCTGCTCCACTGCAACGCCCTGGTCCTGCAGGATCTCCGCCGCCATCTGAAAGTTCAGTACATCGCCCGTATAATTCTTGACCAGATGCAGCACCCCGGCGCCGCCATGGGCGGCAAGGGACGCGGCCACGATCTGGTCCGGGGTAGGGCTGGTAAACACTGCCCCTGGACAGGCAGCGTCCAGCATTCCCAGGCCAACGAAGCCGGCATGCATGGGCTCGTGGCCCGAACCACCACCGGAGACGATCGCCACCTTGCCGGAGATCGGCGCATCCTGGCGCAGGACATAACTGGGGTCCGTGTGTACCTGCAGCAGATCCCCATGGGCGAGGGCCATCCCGGCAAGGGATTCGCTGACCACGGCTTCTGGATCATTGATCAATGCCTTCATTGTTTTGCCTCCTCTGCTTCGATTTGCGAACGCACCTCATCCAGCGCTTTTTGCAACTTTTCCAGCTTGAAACCGAGACCTTTTTGTTCGACACGCGGCTGTTTTTCCTGCAGGAGCTTGGCCCGGGCGCGGAGGGTGCGGCTGATCATCCATTCATAAACATAGACGGCAATCGCCGCGCCGATGAGGGGGCCGACAATGGGTACCCACCAATAGCCATGGGGACCGGGAAAAGCATTGGCGCCCCATCCCTGCAACCAACAAAAAAAGCGGGGGCCAAAGTCACGGGCAGGGTTGATGGCGTAGCCGGTACCTACGCCAAAGGACATGCCGATGGCCGCTACTGCAAAGCCGATAATCAATGGGGCCAGGTTGGCGCCGGGTCCGACATTCATGTTGTCGATGATGGCGAGAACAAAGAGCAGCAGAAAGAAGGTTGCCACCACCTGATCCAACAGGGCGAGGCCCATCTGATTACCGTAATACGCGGCCGGAAAAGTGGCGAAGATGCTGAAGGTGGTCAGCCCGCCAGGTGCCGCCCGGGAGATGATCCCATGGGCGAGATTCCACTTGTCGATGGCGAGAAAATAGTCGTAATAAACAATGGCCGCACCTGCAAAACAACCGACCACCTGGGCAATCCAGTACGGTACGACCTTGCGCCAGGGAAAATTGCCGCGCAGGGCAAAGGCCAAAGTCACCGCCGGGTTGATATGCGCCCCGGAAACACCCCCCGCGACATAGACCGCCATGGCCACCGCCATGGCCCAACCCCAGGTGATCAGGAGCCAGCCCCCTGCCCCCTGGAAAATGACCAGGGTACGATGCGATTCGGTCAGACCGACCACCGCTACCGCGACACAACCGGCACCAAAGGCCAGCAACACAAAACAACCCAAAAACTCGGCAATCATCTCCGCCCAAATGGAGCGCGCCCGCCAACCGCTCTTCACGCCTGCATTCGTGACCATCTTAGTTGCCCTCCACCCAAGCAAAGGAACGTTCGACCGCCTTCTTCCAGGAGTGATACAGGCGAGCCCGGTCGCTGTCTTCCATCTGCGGATTCCAGACATGATCAACGCCCCAGTTGGCGCGTAGATCCTCCGTGCTTTGCCACAGGCCGGTAGCCAGTCCGGCGGCATAGGCAGATCCCAGGGCAGTGGTTTCGACGATACGCGGGCGCTGCACCGGCACGGCGAGCATATCAGCCTGGAACTGCATCAGCAGCTCGTTTACGACCATACCGCCATCGCTGCGCAGGGCACGTAGCCGAATGCCACTGTCCAGCTCCATCGCCTCGACCACGTCGCGCACCTGATAGGCCGTCGCTTCCAGAGCAGCCCGCGCCACATGGGCCTTGGTGGCAAAGCGAGTCAGACCGGCGATCACTCCACGGGCATCTTCCCGCCAGTACGGCGCATACAGTCCCGCAAAGGCAGGAACGATGTAGACATCGCCGTTGTCAGGCACACTACGCGCCAACGCCTCGATCTGCTCTGCCAGATCAAAAAAGTGCAGGTTGTCGCGCAACCATTGCACCAGGGCTCCCGCAATGGCAATGGAACCTTCGAGGGCGTAGTGGGTCGGCTCGTCGCCAAAGCGGTAGGCCACCGTACTCAACAAACCAGCCTTGGAATGGACCGCTTCCGTACCCGTGTTCATCAGCAGAAAGCAACCGGTGCCGTAGGTATTTTTTGCCTCGCCGGGCGCAAAGCAGGTCTGCCCGACCAGGGCCGCTTGCTGATCCCCAAGCATCCCTGCCAAAACTGTCCCGCGCAGCGGCGCACTGCGAATCTCCCCATAGACCTCTCCCGAGGAAACAATCTGCGGCAGGCAAGCGGCGGGTATACCAAACTCTGCGAGAAGCTCTTCATCCCAGCTGCAGCGCTGCAGGTCCATGAGCAGGGTGCGGCTGGCATTGCTGACGTCGGTGATATGCAAACCGCCATCTTTGCCTCCGGTCAGGTTCCAGGCCAACCAAGTGTTGATATTGCCAAACAGGGCGTCACCCTGCTCGGCCTTACGCCGTGCCCCGGGGACATTCTCCAGCAGCCAGAGCAACTTGAGCGCGGAAAAATAAGTGGTCAGAGGTAACCCGGTCTTCTCGCGAAACCAGGACTGTTCCCGCTTCTGTAGAAAGCGACGCATCAACTGATCGGTGCGGGTGTCCATCCAGACGATGGCGGGAGCCAGCGGCTCAGCACTGTGACGGTCCCACAATACGGTCGTTTCGCGCTGGTTGGTGATCCCCACGGCACGCAGATCCGTACCGCTGAGGTTGGCACGGGCCAGGGCGGCCCCCACGACTTCGTTGCTGTTGTTGAGGATTTCCAGGGGATCATGTTCTACCCAGCCCGGTTGCGGGTAGATCTGCCGGTGTTCCTTTTGCGCCTGGGAAATGATCTTGCCGGCGTGGTCAAAAATGATGAAGCGGGTACTGGTGGTCCCCTGATCGATGGCTCCGACGTAATTGGACATTTTGTATTCTCCTCTCTCCTTGCTCAGCGCTTGCTGAGGGTATTCGCCAGATATTGGTTCAGCCGTTGCTCGGTCCCTGAGGGTACGTGCAGGGAAAGCTTGGAGCGTCGCCAAAGGATGTCCTCGGGGGTGTTCGCCCATTCGTGCGCGACGAGATACTGTAGTTCCGCCTCGTACAGCCCTCCGCCCAAATCCTCGCCCAGCTCCTCCGGTCGCTGGTGGCCTGCCAGGATCTGTTCCGCGCGGGTCCCATAGGCACGGGCGTAGCGACGCAGCAAGGTGGCCGGAAACTCGGCATATTGACTCAGCAGCTGATGCAGGAAACGCTCGAAGTCAGCACCCGGGAGATCCCCGCCGGGGAGCGGCGCCGTGGCAGTCCAGGATTGACCAGTGGCCTTACCCAGCGCCGGCTCCAGGAGTTGCAGGGCATGTTCGGCCAAACGCCGATAGGTGGTGATCTTGCCACCAAAAACCGAGAGTACCGGCGCGCCGGGTCCTTTTTCGAGATCGAGGACATAATCCCGGGTCACTGCCGAAGCATTGGCGGCATGATCGTCATACAGGGGGCGCACACCGGAATAACTGCGCACCACGTCTGCGGGAACGATGGTTTTTCGCAGATAATGGGAAGCACTGCTGCAGAGGTAGGCGGTCTCCTCGGGACTGATCTGCACCTGCGCGGGATCTCCGTCGTAGGGGATGTCGGTGGTGCCGATGAGGCTGAAGCTGCCCTCGTAGGGAATGACGAAAATGATCCGCCCGTCGGGATTCTGCAGGATGAAGGCAAAGTCCTCGTCATAAAGGCGAGGGACGATGATGTGGCTGCCCTTCACCTTGCGCACGCTTTTATGGGTGTGCAGACCCAGAGCCGTACCCAGGATCTCTCCCACCCAGGGGCCGGCGGCATTGACCAGACTGCGCGCACGCAGCGTTTCCCGCTGGCCGCTGGCCGTCTCGATTTCCGCATACCAGACTCCATCCACGGCGGCTGCCTTGCTCAGCGACGTGTGCAGACGAATCTCCGCGCCGCGCTCCCGGGCATCGATAGCGTTCAGCACCACCAGGCGACTGTCTTCGACCCAACAATCGGAATAGCTGAAGCCGCGCCGTATATCGTCCGCCAGAATCCCTCCCGCCGGATGTCGGGCAAAACGCAGCGCTCGCGATGCCGGCAGGCTTTGGCGTGGTGCCAGATGGTCATAAAGCCAGAGACCAGCGCGCAACTTCCACCAAGCGCGGCTCTCCGGCCCTTCGGGCAGAATAAAGGTCAATGGCCAGATGATGTGCGGGGCGATATGCAGAAGGCGTTCCCGTTCCATCAGCGCCTCGCGCACCAGGCGAAATTCGTAGTATTCGAGGTAGCGTAATCCGCCGTGAATGAGTTTGGTACTGGCGGAAGAAGTATGGGCAGCCAGGTCATCCCGCTCGATCAAGGTAACGGTAAGTCCCCTACCAGCAGCATCGCGGGCTATACCCACGCCATTGATACCGCCACCGATGACCAGAATATCTTTTATGTCGTTCATATCGACCCCTGGTTTTCATTTTTTCTACGGAAGCGTCCTATCATTACGACGAGTGTTTGTAGTATAGAACAAAAAACTTCGCATATATTTGTAACTTATTTATATATTCTGATAAGCGCGATTAGCCTTCATTGTCCTATACTGATAAGGAATTTCGCAGGAGCGCTTGGTGGTATGGCAATGACATCGGCAATAAGTCTGCTTTGGCCCGAGGGAGAAGCGAAGCAGAACCTAGCACCGGAAGCGGCAGTTTTCGATGATCTCCATTTGCAAGAGATCTTTGCTGCCGTCTGCGCGCCGGTACCGGATTTTGCGCTGGCTGATTGGTATCACGCCTTTCCCGGAAAATCGATGGTTATTCGCCATCGCCAGGCCATTCTGCGCGATCTGTTACAGCCATCGATACGCAGCGCCTGGACCATCTTCACCCAACGGATGCAGACCCTGCGCCGCCAGCTTGGGCGAGCGCAAAAACTCTACCATGATCGCCAACGACAACGGGTTTTTCTGGATGCGATTGGTAGCTACCAAACGATTTTTTCCTCTCTGGCCGACGCGCTGACCGCCGCCAAGCCACGATCGCGCGCCCTATGCACCGTTCTGGAGGGTTTGATCCACGAGTTACAGGCACCACAGCGGCAGGAGATGCACAATACCGCAAGGGAATTGCGCCAAGAGTTGGATACCATGCGCTACGACCTGCAAATCTCCGGAAGTCATGTGAGCCTCTGGCGCGAATGTTTGCAACGCAATGTAGACGAAGAAATTGCCCATACTTTTTCTCGCTTTCTGGCTGCACCGTCAGGCGAGGAAAACGCGCGGGAGGAGCAAGAGATCGGACAGATGGACCTCGATCCGGTACAGGCACGAGTCCTCGACGCCATTGCCGAACTGTTTCCCGAATTATTTGCCCGTCTCGCCGCTTTTTACCAGCGCTGGGCGCAACCGAACCCACAAGCCGCAACCGATACCGTCCCCGCCCTGCGAATAGCTCGCTATCCCTTTGTCTTTGTCCCACTTCTGCATTGGGAGCGGGAACTACAGTTCTATCTCGCCTTTCTGGAGTTTCTCAGCCCCTTGGAGGCGACGGGCCTGCCAAGCTGCGTTCCCGAGCTCTGTGAGGAGGAAAAACACACCCATGCCGATGGGGCTTACGATCTGGCACTGGCTGCGCGCCTACGCCAGGATCAGCAGGAGAATCCCGTGCTGAACGATATCGACCTGCACGGGAGCGAGCGCATTTTGTTGGTCAGCGGCCCCAATCAGGGCGGCAAAACGACCTATGCCCGTTGCTTCGGGCAACTACATTACCTCGCTGGTATCGGTCTGCCAGTGCCCGCGCAGCAGGCCCAACTCTTCGTTTGCGACGCTATTTATACCCATTTTGAACGCCGCGAAGACGCCGAAAGCGAGCGCAGCAAGCTCGAGGCAGACCTGCTTCGTCTACGCCATGATCTGGAGCGAGCAACACCACGCAGTATCTTCGTCCTCAATGAGCTGTTTCACTCCACCACCCTCGACGATGCCCGCTTTCTCAGCCAGGAATTGCTGAAGCGCCTGCGGCATCTCGACCCGCTGGTACTCTGGGTCAGTTTTCTCGATGAGCTCAGTCGCTGCGGTGCCGATGTCGTCAGCATTCTGAGCATGGTCGACAGCAAGGAGGAGGACAAGCGCACGTTTCGCCTCTTACGCAAACCTGCCGATGGTCTGGCCCATGCCCTCTCTCTGGCCAGAAAATATGGTCTGGACTACCCTCAACTCCTGGCGAGGATTGCTCATGCTTCCCCATCTTCTTGATCCGGAAAAAAGCCTTGCTGCGTTTCCTGCCAGCGCGCAGGAACAGCATCTGGTCGAGGATCTGGGACTTGCGCCCCTGTTTACTGCCATGGCCGAGGACGATGACGAACGCCGGGAGATCGTAGAGCGGGTAATTCTCCGCTGGCGCTGTCGCGATGCGGCAACGTTACGCTACCGCCAAGAGGCCTTGACCGACTTGAGCGCGCAGCCGGAACGCGCCGAAGCCATCTTCGCCATCGCCCAGAACAGTCTGGACTTACCCGGACAGAGTCATCAGTTTCTGCTCTTCAGCAAATCTCCCAGCCGCCGACTGCGCGCCAATACCGTGCTCATGCAGGAATTGCTGCGCCAACTGCAGGCCTTGCGTGACCTGGGCAGCAAAGAAGAAACCTTCCATTCGGACGCCCTGCGCAAGCTTTTCTCCCGCTTGCAGCAGGAGATTGACGAGGGCTTTCTGCAAGCAGCGCAGGAAGCGCTGGCCGCGCTGCAACTGGACGAAGGCGTGCGCAGTGCCGCAGGGGCGGACGCCGCAGGGCGCTGTGTCCCGGAGGCCTTACACGGTGGCATTGGCAACCAGGGCTGGTTGGGAAAACTCTGGCGCGCCCAGCACGAGGACGCGGGCTTCAGCATTGCTGATCGCGATGAGGCGGGTCAGACAGCGCTTGGTAAACTGCGAGAACAGCTCCTGACCCAAACGGCGCAGGTTCTCGATGATGCAGTCGCACGGGTACTGCAGTTTTTTCGCCTGCTCCGCGACGAGCTGCATTTCTATCTTGCCGCCATCACGCTACAGCAGAAACTTCACCAACAAGGGTTGTCTTGTTGTCTGCCGGAAGTACAGGAAGGAGGCGGGCTACTGGGCGCTACAGGACTCTATTCGCCGCTTTTGCCCCTACGCGGGGAAAGCACGGTGACCAACGATATTGATGCCCGCCATACCCCGCTGATTATCATCACCGGTGCCAATCGCGGCGGTAAATCGACCTTGCTGCGCGCCATCGGTATCTCTCAGCTTTGGGCAGAAAGTGGGCTCTACAGTTTTGCGAAAACTATGCACACCAGCCTGTGTCAGGGGATCTTCAGTCATTTTCAGCAGGAGGAGGACGCCAAGCTGCAGCACGGAAAATTTGCCGAAGAACTGCAACGGATGCAGGACATCGTACCCGAGCTCCGGGCCAGAAGTCTGGTACTTTTCAACGAATCCTTTGCCGCCACCAATGAGCAGGAGGGATCTGAGATTGCGAGGCAGATCACTTTGGCCCTGCGCGACGCCGGCGTCCGCATAATCTTTGTTACCCATCTCTATAGCTTTGCCAAAAATCTTTTTGATAAAGAAGGAGAGAATATTCTATTTTTGCGCGCCAGCGCAGAGCCAGAAGCACAGCGCTTCCAGTTGCTCCCTGGCGCCCCACAGGCCAGCAGCTTTGCCCGGGAGATCTATCAAAAAATTTTCTGAAGTCAAGAAGAATTACAATCTAATAATATATTTTTAAAATTAAAGCTATCAATTCTTTCTATAAATGTTTTTCTTGCGCAACATCTCGCTGTGTCCTATACCTAAATCACTTTTCAGAAATGTGACAATATGATACGAACGGGCAGATGATAATGCGGACAAATCAATCCGTCGGGGATTTTTTACCCTATGATCAGCAGAGCCAAAATGTTGACCGTCATCGGTAGTTGCAACATCGACCTGCTTTTTCAGCTCGACCGTGTACCGGAATCAGGGGAAACCCGAATTGCTCGCAATTTCAGCCGGCATCATGGCGGTAAGGGCGCAAATCAAGCAGTGGCCGCGCGGCGTGCAGGAGCGGAGGTCCGGCTCATCGCTCAGCTCGGCCAAGACGAGGCGGGGGAGCTCCTATACCAAGCCTTGGCGGCCGAGGGAATCGACCTGTGCGGCGTTCAACGCAGCCCGCTACCCACTGGCTCCGCCTGTATCCTGCTAGAAGATTCCGGTGAGAACCGCATCACCATCTACCCGGGTGCCAACCGCGACCGTCTCCCCCACGACCTCGAAACGCAGCTGCGCGACCCAGCCTTCGTGCTGGCGCAGCTCGAGATTGACCCGGAATTGGTCCTGCATGCCGCACAGATCTGCCGGGCCAAGGGAATCCCCTTCGTTCTCAATGCGTCGCCAGTACAGGATCTTTCCGCAGAACTCTTGTCTTTGACCGATTTGCTCGTCGTCAACGCCCAGGAGGCAACGCAGATTTTGGGCCAGGCGCTTGACTCAGGCAGCGCCTTGGATGCCGCCAGAGCACTGGCGCACGCACGCATGGGCGCGGTCATTACCCTCGGCGAACACGGACTGGTCTGGGCCAGCGGCAGGGAGGCTGCACGCCTGCCCGCCTACCCGGTAGCGGTAACCGACAGCACAGGCTGCGGCGACGCCTTTGCTGGTGTTCTGCTTGCCAGCCTGGCAGCCGGGGCACCCCTGTCTGCCAGCGCTCAGCGGGCGAACGCCGCCGCTGCCCTCACGGCAACCGTCATCGGCGCACAGGACGCGTTGCCACGAAAAACAGACATCGAGCAGTTTCTTGCTTCTCACAGCCCGCGCACGGAGGATCGATCATGAAAGCCAAAAAACCCGCCACCCTAATTCTTGCCGCTCTCGGCAGTCTCGCTTTGCTTGGCAGCGCTACCGCTGCTCCGCAGTACACCTTCGGTCTGCTGCTCTCGGCCATGACCCCCTATTTCGCCACCATCAAGAGTGGCGCCGAAAGTGAGGCGAAAAAACTGGGGGTGCAGCTCTTAGTCGAGAACGGCAACAATGACTCGGCTACCCAATCCAATCAGGTAGATACCCTCATCGCCCGCAGAGTCAATCTGCTGCTGATCAATCCCACCGACGCCAAGGCGCTCATTCCCGCAGTGGAAAAGGCCAATGCCGCGCACATCCCGGTGGTGTTTATTGATCGCAAGGCAGATGGCGGCCATGCCATCGCCTACTTTGCCTCAGATAATACCCAAGCCGGCGCTCAAGCCTGTCAATTTCTCGCCAATCACCTGCATGGCAAGGGAAATCTGTTCATGTTGCTGGGCATTTCCGGCGCCTCAGCTACCAATGAGCGCAGCGCTGGCTGTGATTCCGTTCTCCGGCACTACCCCGATATTCACGTGGTCGCCCGACAGTCTGGCCATTTCAGCCGCCGCGGAGGCTTGACGGTGATGCGCGAAGTCTTGATCGCCCACCCGAATCTAGATGCGGTCTATGCGGAAAATGGACAAATGGCCATTGGCGCCGTACGCGCCGCCGAAGCAGCCGGCCGCCTCAAAAACCTCACTATCGCCATGATTGGTAGCGGTAGCGCAGGGGAAACCCAACTGGTCAAAGAAGGGAAGATTGCGCTCAGTGTCGCGCAGCAACCTGCCGTCATGGGGGCACTCGGGGTCGAGGCCGGATACAACTACCTGAACACCGGTACCGTATTCGTGCCGGTTCCGTTACACATGGATTACGCCCCCGGCCAACGCCCCTGAGCACGCAGCCATGCCAGAGAAGGCTCCTCTCCTGGAACTGAGAAACATCGGCAAGCGCTTTGGTGCCGTCCATGCACTGCGCAGTATCGACCTGCAGATCAGTTCCGGAGAGGTTCTCGCCCTGCTGGGCGACAACGGCGCCGGTAAATCCACCCTGGTCAAGATCATTGCCGGAGCGCATGCCCCCAGCAGTGGGGAAATGTTCCTGGCCGGCAGCAAAGTCTCGCTCTTCGATCCCCGCCTTGCCCACGACCTGGGGATCGAAACGATCTACCAGGACCTGGCGGTTGCCGAGAATCTTGATGTCGCGACCAACATCTTTCTGGGACGCGAGCGCAAGTCGCGCGTGCTGGGATTTCTGCCAGTCCTTGCGCGGCGCGAAATGCGACGGGAGGCGGCAAGCGCGCTGGAGCGTCTTGCCATCGAGTTGCCGCTGCGCCAGGTGGTGGGGGAACTGTCCGGCGGGCAACGGCAAGCGGTCGCCATCGCCCGCGCTGCATACTGGCAGGCACGCCTGGTCATCATGGATGAACCCACGGCCGCTATCGGCGTTGGCGAGCACGAAGCCATTCTAAAACTCATTCAAAATCTTGCGCGTTCTGGAGTGGCGGTCATTCTGGTAACCCATACCATGCCCGACGTTTGGCAGGTGGCGACGCACATCGTCGTGCTAACTCGTGGTGAAAAGGCCTTGGAGGGCAAAACCGGGGAATTGACGGAGGAGCGCGTCGTGCGCGCCATGCTCGTCGGGAGAGAGTCTGATGCCTAACGAACTGCGCCATCATCCCATCATTCTGCAGGCCATCGTTGACCAGGGCGTGCTGATCGCCTTTGTGCTCCTGGTGGTATTTCTCGCCTTCGTGGCACCGCACTTCGTATCTACGGCCAACGCCTTCAGCATCCTGATTGATGCCGCACCCTTGGTGCTCCTGGCCCTCTGTGAACTGGTCGTCATGCTGGTGGCTGGCATCGACCTGGCGGTCGGCGCCATTGCTGGATTTACCGGTGCCATTGCTGCCACCATGATGCTGGACGGATTCCCCTGGCCCATTGCCACCCTTCTTGCGCTGCTCGCCGCGATGCTTGCCGGCACCCTGCAGGGGGTCATTATCAACTACCTGCGGGTGACAGATTTCATTACCACCCTGGCCGGCTTGTCGATCTTCTCCAGCCTGACCCTGATCATCACCGATGGCGAGCCGATGAACATCAACGCCAACGGCTTCAATGCCCTGGGCGAGGGCCATCTACTCGGGGTACCAACGCAAATCTGGATTGCCGCGTTCATCGTGGTTGTGGTGGCGCTATGGCTGGGTCTCACCGCATCCGGCATGCACCTCTACGCCATTGGTGGCAACCGTGTCGCTGCCTACCGCGCCGGCATCCGCGTGCGTCGTCTGCGCAGCTTCGCCTATGCCTTCTCTGGGCTCTCGGCGGGCATCGCCGGGGTGATTCTAGCCGCGCAACTGGCTACCGCCGATCCCAACGCCGGACGCGGGCAAGAGTTACCGGCGATCGCCGCGGTGGTCATTGGCGGCGTATCGCTCTTCGGTGGCCGCGGTTCGGTCTGGGGCGCCGTACTTGGCGCCCTGATTTTGAGCACCATCCTCGACGGTCTGGTGCTTCTCAATATCTCGCCCTTTTACACGCAACTGGTGGAGGGCGTCGTCATTCTTCTGGCGGTCATGACGGGCCACCTGAGAAAAAGGAGCAGCAACTGATGGCTGCACAGGAGGGGAATCCCCTCGCGCAAAACGACGGAGGAGTACACCATGAAAACAAAAAAACCATGCACACTCAGACTACGGCAGCGCGCCGCTCTCGCCAGTACGACGCTGGCCGCCAGCTTGCTGCTGGCCGGCTTTGCCCTGCCCGCCTACGCAGCCGATGACAGCCACTCGCTGATTCCCAGCAACAAGGTCCTGGAAAGCGATCTCGGTGGTACCAAGATATCGGCCATGCTGGGCCTGATCAATTTCAGCTACCTCAACCATGCACATTCCACGCAGGATACCCATTCCATGGCTTTGGGTGGCCATCTGTACCTGCATAGCCCGTCCTATGTTGGCTTGAGTTTGGGCGTGGGCGGCGATTTTGCCACCTGGACCGACTTTTATCAGCATGAAGATCCGGAGCTTACCGGCCCCTACCCCAGCCATGGCATCGCCATCCTGCGCCTCGGCTACCTGCAGTACCATTACGGATCGGTGGTGATCCGTGGCGGACGGGAGTTCATCAACACCCCCTATGCCAACATGGACTATTACACCTTCAACCCGCGCGCCTTTACCGGCGTCGCAGCGGTCTGGGACGTGCTTGGACATCCGCAGGATGCTATTAACCAGGCCCTTAAATATCTAACATCGCATAGCGTGCGGCGGGGTGGTGGAAATAGCGTGCGACTTTCTCGGGCATTTGGCGTAGCCCGT
>NZ_JBYCKU010000029.1:0-7793 GCF_057473545.1 Acidithiobacillus sp. TH-A67 | reverse complement strand
TCAGCGCCGCCGTCAGCGTGGTCTTGCCGTGATCCACGTGACCAATCGTTCCCACGTTTACGTGCGGCTTCGTCCGCTCAAACTTTCCCTTGGACATTCAGAGACCCTCTCCAATCAAAACCAAAAGCGACGTAACAAAATGGAGCCCACAACCGGATTTGAACCGGTGACCTCTTCCTTACCAAGGAAGTGCTCTACCGACTGAGCTATGTGGGCCAAACTTGGAGCGGGTGATGGGAATCGAACCCACACCATCAGCTTGGAAGGCTGAGGTTCTACCATTGAACTACACCCGCACGACCGAACTCGGCAAATCTGGTGGAGGGGGGAGGATTCGAACCTCCGAAGGCAGAGCCGTCAGATTTACAGTCTGATCCCTTTGACCGCTCGGGAACCCCTCCAGCGGTAGCGGCGAATTATTACTTCGTCCCCCGTCACTGTCAAGACTTTTTCAGCGCTCTAACTGATCAGGCGGACAGGTATTTTGATGCCAATCGATGCCTTTCCAGACAGGGGCAAGGTACGCGCGCCTTGACAGCGTTGTCGAATTACAACATTCTTCCGCTTGTTGTAAAAATACCGTTGCCTTGTCCGTGGCACGGCTCTACATTTGGTATTGAGGAGGGTATTACAATGTCGAACAATCTGCGATTGACGCTGGCACTTTCTGTCGCTGCGGTACTTAGCTCCAGCACGGCTCTGGCTAGCACCAGCCCCTATGAGGGGTATGCGGTAAATGCCCAGGGAGCGCCGGTGGTCACCGCGAAAGGCCAATGCGTACGCGGCGGACGACCGGACACCAACGGGCCAGCCCCTGCCTATTGCGTGCCTCCGGTAAAGGTCGCCGCCCCTGCTCCGTCACCCGCACCTGCAGCCGCCCCGGCACCCATTGCGCCCGTCGAGCAGACAGTGCTGGTCAGCAAACCAATCACCATCACCGGAATCAACTTCAAGTTCGATTCTTACAAACTCCTTGACCATGACATCAAGGTTCTCGACGAGGTGGCCGACTTCGCCAAAAATCATCCTGACGCGGTGCTCAACGTAAATGGATACTGCAGCAAGGTAGGTACGTACGCGTACAATCTGAAGCTGTCCAAGCAACGGGCAGAGAGTGTGGCGCAGTACCTGGAGAACCATGGAGTCAGCCGGAGTCGCATGGTGCTCAAGGGCCATTCCTACGATGATCCTGTTGCCAGCAACGCTACCGCTCAGGGACGTTTTCTCAACCAGCGTGTAGAGATCAACAGCACAATCAAGGTCGAAAAGACCGTAACCAAATAAGAGCAGACAGCTGTTTAGTTCTGGGCCCTGCGGGGCCCTTTTTCGTCCTATTCTCTGGTAAGCATGCTAGAATCCCGCCATGCGCCAATCTTATCTCCGTTCCCTTCGCATCTTCGAGATCACTCGCGTTCTGGTTCGCTACCGACTGGATGAGTTGCTCTATTATCTGCCGTTGCTGAAGCCATATCAGGCCATCCTCAAGCTGAACCCCGGGCGCTGGATCATGCCCAAGCCGGAGGGAAGTTTTGGTGCCCGTCTGCGTCTCGCCCTCGAAGCCCTTGGCCCGACCTTTGTGAAACTCGGACAGATGCTATCCACGCGGCGGGACTTGTTGCCCGAGGAGATCACCCGCGAGCTCGCCAGACTACAGGACGCGGTGCCTCCCTTTCCGACAGCGCAGGCACGACAGATCCTCGAGCATTCTCTGAAGAAACCGGTTGCAGAACTCTTTGCCGAGATAGACAGCGAGCCCGCTGCCGCCGCATCCATTGCCCAGGTCCATTTCGGTCGCCTGCACGATGGCCGCGAAGTAGCGATCAAAATCCGCCGACCCGGTCTACACCGCATCATTGAACAGGATCTGGGGATTCTCGCCTGGCTGGCCGAGCTTGCCGAACGCTATTCCCAGGAAGGCAGACGTTTACGAGTGTGCGCAGTGGTTGCGGAATATGCCAAGACCCTGCGGGGCGAGCTGGATTTTCTGCGCGAGGGGGCCAATGCGAGCCAGTTACGCCGCAACTTCATCAATGAGCCTGATCTTCTCTACGTCCCAGAGGTGTATTGGGACTATTGTAGTGAAGAGGTTTTGGTGATGGAGCGCATACGCGGCATCCAGATTGGACAACGCGAAGCGCTACGGGCCGCCGGTATCGATTTTGATCAGCTGTCGCGCCGTGCCGCCGAGATCTTCTTTCGCCAGGTGTTCCGTGACTCCTTCTTTCATGCCGACATGCACCCTGGCAACATCTTCATCGATCCCAGCAATGGCCGTTTCATTGCCGTTGATTTCGGCATCATGGGGAGCCTAGACGAAGCCAGCCAGCATTATCTCGCCGAGAACATGGTCGCCTTTTTCGGCCGCGACTACCGGCGCGTGGCAGAAGCCCACATCGAGGCCGGCTGGGTACCGGCAGATACCAACGTCCAGGATTTCGAAACAGCGATCCGCGCCATCGCCGAGCCGGTGTTTGAAAAGCCTTTACACGAAATTTCCGTAGCCCAACTGCTTCTGCGCCTGTTCCAGACGACGCGCCGCTTCCAGATGCAGACCCAGCCGCAACTGCTACTCTTACAGAAGACGTTGGTGAATGTGGAGGGGATTGCGCGGGACTTCAACCCTACCCTGAACATCTGGGAGGTGGCAACACCACTATTGCGCGACTGGTTGAATCGGCAACGCGGTCCGCAGGCATGGTGGACACAATTTCGCCGTCACGCGCCGCAGTGGGGCTTGGTGTTACCTGAACTACCGGAACTGGTGCACAACCTGCTGCAAAAGGCCCAGCGTGGCGAGCTGCAAGTGCCCGTGCAGAATGAGGAACTGGAGGCTATTCGGCGGGAGTTACGGCGCGGTCTGCAGCGCCTTGCCGTGTTGACCAGTTCGGTGATCGTGGTTATGGGATTGGCCCTCATTGCTGCGGTCGAAGGGGATCTGAGTGCCCTGGTGCTGGATCTTCCTATCTGGCTGTGGTTGCTCAGCCTACCTTTCGTCGGCTGGGCAGTAACGCGCTGGTTTCAAGCGGTCTTCGTTCGATCACAAAACTAGGAGAGGCACATGTGGATTTTCTTTTCCCTGTTCATTGCCGCTTTGGCAGTGATATTTGCGGTGCAGAACAATGCCCTCAGCGCTGTCCGCTTCTTTACCTGGGAGTTTCAACAGTCGATCGGAGTGATCGTCCTGATTGCCTTCGTTGCCGGGGCGCTGGCGAGCACCATTTTTTATCTGCCGACGCATCTGCGCAATCGCTGGCGGATTCGCAAGCACGTCCGACAGATCGGCGAGCTGGAGACGAAGCTGTTGGGTGAGCAGAACCACAGGTTGACCCTGGAGCAGGAGCTGCATAAGGCGTCCGGATCGGAGCAGCGGGAGTCAGAAGACCGCCCGCCGCAGAATCTCTGATCGCTTACGGGGTGACGGGGGTCTTTTCGGCGACCTGCTGGAGGTTTTTCGCCTGCCACTTCTCCAACACCGCCAGGTTCGTCTTGGCTTGCGCTACGCCCAGTCCGGCTGCCTTTGTCCACCAATAGGCGGCCTTCTGGAAATTCTGTTTGACACCGAGTCCCTGATAATAGAGGTTACCGAGATTGTACTGGGCCAAAGCCACATTCTGCTCTGCTGCACGCTGCCACCATTCGGCAGCCTGCGCATAGTTCTGCGCCACTCCCTGACCAGAATAATACTGCATCCCGAGATTGTACTGTGCCTTACCATAGCCAATCTTGGCAGCTTTTTCGAACCACTGTGCCGCCAGCGCGTAATTTTGTGGAACCCCCTGGCCAAGCGCGCAGTGGGTACCGATGTCATTTTCCAGCTTGGCGGTGGTGAGCAGGTCGGGGGACGTGCATGCCGCATCCTCCAAAGTGGCTTGGTCGGCCTGGCCAGCCCATGCCGACGCGGAGAAGATGGTGCTGGAAACCAGTACAGCGGAGATAGCGATGGACTGTGAAATCTTCATGGGGCCCTCAAAAGAAAACTCTGGGAGTCAGAAGGTTACACCAAAAAGCTCATGCATGGATATAGCTATGTCACGTTACTTTTCGGCGC
This sequence comes from Acidithiobacillus sp. TH-A67, assembly GCF_057473545.1. Taxonomy (NCBI): domain Bacteria; kingdom Pseudomonadati; phylum Pseudomonadota; class Acidithiobacillia; order Acidithiobacillales; family Acidithiobacillaceae; genus Acidithiobacillus; species Acidithiobacillus sp. TH-A67. The sequence continues at coordinate 3,745 of NZ_JBYCKU010000029.1, read as the reverse complement.
TGGAGGACTGAGTTCCACGGCCCGCCAGCGGCGGGCAAGCTGGTCCAGAACGCCATTGATGAAGCGGTGACCCTGGTCGGCGCCAAAGGCCTTATCAAGCTCGATAGCCTCATTGATGACCACTCGATAGGGGGTGTCTGGTGCAGAGTGTAATTCAAAGGCGGCGAGGCGAAGGATGGCACGCTCGATCTCGTTGACCTCATCTTCCCAGCGACGATCGCTGATGGCTGCAATGATCGCCGGGTCGAGGGCGCCTACCTGTCCGCAGAGTGCCGCCCAGGTCCGATCGAAGAAGGCTACATCTGCCGCTTGCAGGCGCTCCGGATCGGCATGGAACTGTTCCGCTAGCTCCTCACAGGAACTGGGATTGAGCTGCCATTGGTACAACGCCTGCACCAACGCCATTCGCGCCAGACGCCGACGACTGGGAGTGCGGGGCTCGTTCACAGGTTTTTCAGCAACTGAACCATTTCCATTGCCGTGAGAGCGGCATCAAAGCCCTTGTTACCGGCCTTAGTGCCCGCTCGCTCAATGGCCTGTTCGATGCTGTCCGTGGTGAGGATGCCGAAAATTACAGGTACGCCAGTCTCAAGGCCAACCTGGGCGATGCCCTTGGCCGCCTCGCCCGCGACATAATCGAAATGAGGCGTACCACCGCGAATCACCGCCCCCAGACAAAGGACAGCGGCATATTTGCCGGAACGCGCGAGCTTTTGCGCCAATAACGGGATCTCATAGGCTCCAGGGCTGTAGATTACCTGAATCTGTTCGTCGCTGGCGCCATGCCGTTTGAGACCGTCAATGGCACCCTGCTCCAACTGCTGCGTGATAAAACTGTTGAACCGGGCAACCAGCAGCGCGTACCGCTCGCCAGCGCCGACTTGCAACGTACCTTCGATGCGCTCGATCATGGGCGTTTTCCTGTTTCGAGAAAGGGGAGTTGACCGACGATTTCGAGGCCGAAACCGCCAATGCCGCGATACTGAAACTGACTGTCACTGAGGACCAGCGCCTGATGGACGCCAAGGTCGGTGAGGATCTGGGCGCCAATACCGAAGGTGCGGAGAATTTTTCCCGAGTCTCCTGCCTGTCCAGGCCCCTGCGGCCGTGCCGGCAACTCGGCAATCTGGGCAAGGAGGGACTCGATCTCGTCGGCATGTTGCAGATATACCAGGACACCGATCTCTTCCTGTGCCAGGCGCGCCAACGCGTGGGCCACGGGGCCTTGATCCCCGAGAAAGAGATCCGTGAGGGCCTTTCCCACCTGCACCCGCACCAAGACCGGCTTGTCGCTCTCTTCCGGCTGCCCTTTTACCAGAGCAAAGTGGGTCTCACCAGCGATCCAGTCGCGATACAGGTGCAGGGTGAACATGCCCCAGGGGCTCTGCCAGGGCCCACTACCCTCGCGCCGGACAATGCGCTCGCGCTCCAGGCGATAGCGGATCAGATCGGCAATCGTCCCAAGCTTCAGACCATGGCGCGCGGCATAGGGCAGCAGGTCTGGTAAGCGCGCCATCTCCCCATTTTCGTTGAGAATCTCGCAGATCACGCCCGCCGGCTTGCAACCCGCCAAACGGGCGAGGTCAACAGCGGCCTCGGTGTGGCCAGCACGCACCAATACCCCGCCGGGCTGCGCCGCCAAGGGAAAGATATGCCCGGGCATGACGAGGTCCTGGGGACCAGCGCCATCGGCAATGGCTGCCTGAATCGTAGTGGCACGATCGGCAGCGGAGATTCCGGTACTGACCCCGCGCGCCGCCTCAATCGAGACCGTGAAGGCAGTGCCCAGCTGCGCAGTATTGTGCCGCACCATCTGCGGGAGTTGCAGTTGCTGACAACGCTCCTGGGTCAGGGGCAGACACACCAGACCGCGGGCCTCCCGCACCATAAAGTTGATGGCCTCGGGGGTGGCGTGCTCTGCCGCCAGGATCAGATCGCCTTCGTTTTCGCGGTCCTCGTCATCCATGAGGATGACCATTTTCCCAGCCCGAATGTCGGCGAGAATCTCTTCCGTAGGACTGATATGCGTGTCCGTCATCAAATGAATCCTTTCGCGGCTAGACTTGCGGCGTCGAGCCGGGATTCTACCGCGCTTTTCCCGGTCTCGGCCATGAGGCGCTCCAGATAGCGAGCGAGAAGATCGACCTCCAGATTGAGTCGTTGCCCCGGTTTCCAGAACTGGGCGGTAGTCTGCGCCAGACTGTGGGGAATGAGATTGAGTGCAAAACCATCAGGATACAGGGAATTGACGGTAAGACTCACGCCATCCACGCAGATGCTTCCTTTGGCCGCGATGTAGCGCCGCAAATCCTGGGGCACCTGCACCCGATAGACCTGAGAGCGGCCGGAGGCCTGCGCGCTGAGCAATGTGCCAACTCCATCGACATGGCCAGCCACCAAGTGCCCACCCAAGCGGTCAGCAAGACGCAAAGCCTTTTCCAGATTGACCTGCGCACCCAGGGCCAAACTGCCGAGGGTACTGCGTTCCAGGGTTTCCCGCGAGACATCGACGGCAAAACGTCCATGCTCCAATGCGACCACCGTCAGGCAGACGCCGGACACCGCAATGCTATCTCCCAACTGCACGTCGCTCAGATCGAGACCGCCAGCGGCAATCCAGAAGCGCTGATCACCACCGAGGTGCTGGCGTTGCTGCAGAGTTCCCAAGGCCTGGATGATTCCGGTAAACATCAGGCCTCCTGCTGACAGAGATAGCGAAGTTTTACGTCTTGCCCCAACACCTGGCTTTCCCGGAGGTGCCAGCGCGGAATCTTCCCAAGCTCCGCGAAGGGCCCGGGCTCGGCAAAGGCGCGGGCGTTCCGCCCCAGCAAGAGGGGGGCAAAGTAGAGTAGATATTCATCGACCAACCCGGCATCGAGAAGACTGCTGGCCAGTCTTCCACCCGCCTCGACCATGAGTTCGTTGACTCCTTCGGCTGCCAAAAACTGCAGTAGCGCAGTAAAGTCGACCCCGACTCCCGAGCTTGCCGGCGGCAAAGCGACGAGGCGGGCACCGGCAGCGGCCAGAGCCGGACCATAGGCACCATCGGCATCGTCTCGATGCACAATCCACGTCCTACCCGGGCTATGCAAGAGAGCGGCCGTGGGCGGGGTACGCAGGTGTCCATCGAGGACGATCTTGGCCGGGTAGCGTAGCGGCGGGGATTCCAGGCGTGGGGCCAGACGCGGATCGTCGGCCAGGACCGTACCTACGCCGACCAGGATGGCACTCGCCTGCGCCCGCTCCTGCTGCACGTCCTCCCGTGCAAGCACCCCGGTCAACCATTGGCTCTGACCATTCGCGAGAGCAATCTTGCCGTCCAGACTGCTGGCCTGCTTGATGCGAATCCAGGGACGACCCGTGCGCATGCGCTGGATGAAACCACGATTCAGCCACGCAGCCTCCTCTTCCAGGCAGGGCAGATCGACTTCGATGCCGGCAGCACGCAGGCGGGCGATGCCCTGACCAGCCACCAGGGGATTGGGGTCTTCCATCGCCACCACCACGCGGCGTACCCCGGCGGCGATCAGGGCATCACTGCAGGGCGGTGTGCGGCCGTGATGGGAGCAGGGTTCGAGAGTAACATAGAGAGTTGCGCCGCGCGCCGCCTCTCCAGCCTCGCGTAGGGCAAAGACTTCCGCATGTGGCCCACCCGCCTGCAGATGCGCTCCGCGCCCCAGCTCCCTGCCATCACGCAGCAGAATCGCACCGACTCGTGGATTCGGGTGGGTGCTGTAGCGGCCCT